>JAEWIK010000241.1 GCA_023387135.1 Actinomycetes bacterium
GGTGATGACGGTGTCGACGTCGGCCGAATCGGCGTGCTGGGTCGAGACCACGACGGTGTCGACCCGCACGGGGGTGCTGCCCTCGTACTCGATGGTGACCTGGGTCTTGCCGTCGGGACGGAGGAAGTCGAGCTCCGCGCGATGGCGCACCTCGGCCAGGCGCTCGGCCAGCCGATGGGCGATGTCGACGGGCAGCGGCATCAGGTTCGGGGTGTCGTTGCAGGCGTAGCCGAACATGAGGCCCTGGTCGCCGGCGCCCTGCGCGTCGAGGTCGTCGTGCGACCCCTCGGCCCGCTCCTCCAGCGCGTGGTTGACGCCCTGGGCGATGTCGGGAGACTGGGAGCCGAGGGCGACGAGGACGCCGCACGAGTTGCCGTCGAAGCCCACCCGAGACGAGTCGTACCCGATCTCGACGATCCGCCGCCGCGCGAGTTCGGCGATGTCGGCGTAACCCGAGGTGGTCACCTCGCCCGACACCACCACCAGACCCGTCGACACGAGGGTCTCGACGGCGACCCTGCTGTGGCGGTCCTCCCGCAGCAGGGCGTCGAGGACGTGGTCCGAGACGGAGTCGGCCACCTTGTCGGGGTGGCCTTCGGTGACGGATTCGGAAGTGAACAGCCGGCTCACTGCACGGGCCTCTCAGTTGTCGGGACGGCGAGGGCGGCGTCCAGGATGGCATGGGCGGCCTTCGACTTGTCGTCGGCCACCCGCGCCACCACGCCGTCCGGGGAAATGATCGTGATCTCTGTCGCCTCGGCGCCGAAGATCCTGCCGCCGCTGACGTCGTTGAGGACCAGCAACTGGCAGCCCTTGCGGGCGAGCTTGGCGCGCCCCAGTTCCAGCAGGTCGGCGGCATCGGACGCGGTCTCCGCGGCGAAGCCCACGATCACCTGGCCCGCCGGACGAGCGGCGCCCAGGGTCTTGAGGACGTCGACTGTCTGGGTGAACTCCACGGTGAGCCCGCCGTCGCCGGACTTCTTGATCTTGGACGGGCTGGGCGAGGCGGGGGTGAAGTCGGCGGGCGCGGCGGCCATCACGACGATGTCGGCGCCCGGAGCGCGCTGCGTCATCGCCTCGGCGAGATCGCCGGTGGTGACCACAGAGACGCCGTCGACCCCTGCGGGCAGCGGCAGCGAGAGGTTCGCACCGACGAGCGTGGTGCGCGCGCCGCGGGCGACGGCGGCCCGCGCGACGGCGAGGCCCATCCGGCCCGATGAGGCGTTGCCGACGTACCTGACGGGGTCGAGCGCCTCGCGGGTGCCCCCCGCACTGACGAGGACAGTCTTGCCGGCGAGGTCCTGGCGCGCCAGGGACGCGGCGACCGCGGCATCGTCGAGCAGGGTGAGCGCCACCTGGTGGATGTCGTCGGGTTCGGGAAGGCGTCCGGGCCCGGTGTCGGCTCCCGTCAGCCTGCCCGACGCGGGAGCCATCACCACGACCCCGCGCTCGCGCAGGGCGGCGACGTTGGCCTGCGTCGCAGGGTGCTCCCACATCTCGGTGTGCATGGCCGGCACCATCAGCACCGGACAGTGCGCCGTCAACAGGACGTTGGTGAGCAGGTCGTCGGCGCGTCCGGTGGCGGCGCGGGCGAGCAGGTCGGCTGTCGCGGGTGCGACGACGACGAGGTCGGCCTCACGTCCCAGCCGCACATGCTGCACCTGCCAGGCGTCGGCGAAGACGCCGGTCTGTACCGGCTTGCCCGACAGCGCGGCCCAGGTGGCCTCGCCCACGAACTGCAGGGCGTTCGGGGTGGGGACGACGGTGACGTCGTGGCCGGCCTCGGTGAACAGCCTCAGCAGCAGGCACGCCTTGTAGGCGGCGATGCCTCCCGACACCCCGAGCACGATGCGGCTCATGGCACGCGCTGCTCAGGCGAGGTCGTCGGTACCGAAAGGATCCAGCGAGAAGTCGGGGTCGGCCTCGGCTTCGGCCCTGGCGGCGGCTTCAGCCTCAGGATCGATCTCCGTGCACTCCAGGACGTCGGCGGCGACCTCGCGCAGCGCGATCGACAGCGGCTTCTCCTGGATCCCGATGTCAACCAGCGGGCCGACGTTCTCGAGCAGGCCTTCGCCGAGCTGGGAGTAGTAGGCGTTGATCTGCCGGGCGCGCTTGGCGGCGAACAGCACCAACCGGTACTTCGAATCCACCTTGGTCAGCAGATCATCAATCGGCGGATTGGTGATGCCTTCGGGAGTCTGAGTGCTCAAGTGATCGCCTTCTGGTCGAGGGAAAGGCCCGGACCAGGGCACCCAAACTGGAGCCGTCGGTCACAGGCCCAGCAAGTCTACCAGTTCATCCACGGCACGGCCGACATCGTCGTTGACCACGATGTCGTCGAACTCGTCGGCGGCGGCGAGTTCGGCCTTCGCGGTCGCCAGGCGGCGTTCCATCTGCTCGGCGGACTCGGTGCCCCGGGCGAGCAACCGTTCCTTGAGGGAACTCCACCGCGGTGGCGCGATGAACACGAACCTGGCGTCCGACAGCTTGCTGCGGATCTGCCTGGCGCCCTGCAGGTCGATCTCGAGGATCACCCTGCGTCCCGCCGCCACGGCGGCAGCGACCGGCGCCGCCGGTGTGCCGTACCTCGCGGAACCGTGGACGAGCGCCCACTCCAGCAGTCCGTCCGTCGCCACGAGGTCGTCGAACGCATCGTCGCTGATGAAGTGGTAGTGGACGCCGTCCAGCTCACCGGGGCGTGGGGGCCGGGTCGTTACAGAGACCGACACCCACACCTCTGGAAACCGCGCACGAAGCGCGGCCACCACCGTCCCCTTACCGACAGCCGTCGGACCGGAGATGACGGTGACGTCACCGCTCACCGAACTCCGACCTGAGACCGGCCAGTTGATGACGGCCGAGCCCACGGATGCGGCGGTTGGGCGCGATGTCCAACTTCTCCATGACGACCGCCGCGCGCTTCTCACCGACGCGCGGAAGTGCCTTCAACAAGTCGACGACCTTCACATGGGCAAGGATGTCGTCGGTGGATGCGGCCTCAAGGGCCTGGGCGAGACTGATCTTGCCGGCGCGCACCCTGTTCTTCAGTTCTGCTCGCTGGCGTCGGGCCAGCGTCGCGGGGGCCCCCGCAGCCGCCAGTTTGTGAGTTGTGGGCGGGGGGATTTT
>JAEWIK010000287.1 GCA_023387135.1 Actinomycetes bacterium
GCAGCGTCCCCGACCCTGAAGGAGACGTCGTTCAGCAGCGGCCTGCCGTCGGGCAGCGAGTAGCTGACCCCGTTGACTTCGAGATGGGGCATTCGCGGCTCACGACTGCTCGACCTGGCCGGTGCCGAGGATGTCGAAGACCCACCGTCCTGCCTCGTTGAGGGTCTCCCTGCCGGTGTCGAAATCGGGACGCCGGGTCATCATCGCCAGCTCGTAGGAACGGCCGTCGCCGTCCACCTGCCCGATGGAGTTGACCGCCCAGAGGCCGTCAGAGGACTGGAACTGGACCCAGCCGTTCTTCACGTGCACGCTCACCGATCCCGACCGGCGGGCCCCCACGCCCCAGGCCTGGTCGTCCTCCACCTTGCCCATGAGGTCCCACAGGAAGGTGCGCTCGTCGTCGGGGATGGCGTCCGACCCGTTCGCGAGAGCTTGGACGAGCTTCAGCTGGTCGGCGGGCGTCGTCCACGTCCAGCTCCAGCTGGTCGCGTGGCCCTCGTCGGCGTGCGTCGACGTCATCTGCAGGTCGGCCGCCAGCGCGTCGTACGCCTCGGCGCCGCCCGCGTAGGCGTAGAGCGCGTCGGCGGAGTCGTTGTCGGAGTTGACGATCGCCTTCCGCGCCCGTTCGGTGTTCTCGGGGCTCAGCCCGCCCTCCGAGCGGGCCTTGCGGAGCGCCATGAGGACGATCATCGGCTTGGCCATCGACGCGCTCTGGCTCGCGTAGTCGGCGTTGAACCCGTACTCGGCGCCGCTGCTCAGGTCACGCAGCGCGAGGCCGAACTTGTCGTTGCCGGAGATGGTGGCGAGCGCGCTGTCGAGCTGCTCGCGGATGCTGCCGGTGGGAGACGCCGAGGGCGTGGGGATGGCCGGCCCGCCGCAACCTGCCAGCAGCAGCGCCGACAGCAACGCCGTCGCCAGGCCGAGCAGCAGCGATCTTCCGCTCCTGCCCCTCGGCGAGGACGGTGGGGTGGCGCTCGGCTCGATCATGCTGTCCTTCCTCTCCCGATACCGGGGAAGCCGCGGTCGCCGCCGGGGCCTTCGCTCCCGGTCTCGCGCGCCCTTTCGCTGGCGATGATACGGGCGAGGTCGGCCTCGCTCACGCCGCCCGCCAGCAGCACCGCCGATCCTCCGCCCAGCAGGGGACGCACCAGCGCCTCCTGCACGACGAGCCACGGCGCCGCCTCCCTCACCAGCACGCGGTCGGCCTCGGGCGGGAGCCCGAGCCAGTCGGCGTGGGTGATCTCCCGCAGGTCGTCGAACCAGCACGGCGCGTCGGGATCGACGTCGGCGGCCCAGTGCGCGTCCGGCTCGGCGAGCGCCTCGCTGGTGTAGTCGAGGACTCCCTTCGGCAGGTCGCGGAGGCCCAGCCCGAGAGGATGGAGCGAGCACGCGATGGTCGCGCCCGGCAGCAACGGCGTCGGGTCGTCAGGGCCGATCACAGCGAGTCCGGCGTCGTCGGGCAGGGGCGGGAGGACCGCCGCATAGGTGAGACCGCGCTGCCAGGCCGCGAAAGTCCACACCAGCCCCATCCAGTGGGACGACGCCGTCACCGAGACCGGCGCGGCGACCAGCCCTTCCACCCCGAGGGTGTCGATCAGGTTCGCGGTCTTGTCGACCCAGTTGGCGAACGAGGTGGCGCTGAACTCCGTCCGCTCACCCCGGGACGGGTTGTAGTAGGTGAGCAGCGGACGGCTGCCGTCTGTGCGCACTCGCTCGGCGAGGACGTCGACGATGGTGCGGGTCACCTCGCCAATCTAGCCGAGACCCGCTGCCGCGGCGCCGTCGGGGGTCGGTTCGATCGGCGGACGAGCGCATCCCTTACTCTCACTGTGTGAGGTACGTCGTCATCATGGCCGGAGGATCGGGCACGAGGCTGTGGCCGCTCTCCCGCCAGGGAACACCGAAGCAGTTGCTCCCGCTCGTGGGAGGCAAGAGCCTGCTGCGCCTGGCCTTCGAACGCGCGCTCGCCTCCGTCCCGGCAGTGCGGGTGCTCGTCGTCACGGGCGCCGCGTACGCCGACAGGGTCGCTGAAGACCTGCCGGAGGTGCCTGCCGAGAACATCCTGGGCGAACCCATCGGCCGCGACTCGCTGAACGCCGTCGCCTGGCCTGCGGCGGTGCTGGCCCGGCGGGATCCCGACGCGGTGATCGCGCAGGTGACCGCCGACCACGTCATCGAACCCGTCGAGGAGTTCGCCGAGACGCTGGAGGACGCCTTCGCCGTCGCCGAGGCCGACCCGTACGCCCTCGTCACGATGGGGGTGGTCCCCACCTCGCCGCACACCGGCTACGGCTACCTGCACCGGGGAGATCCGTTGCCCGGCCACCCTGGCGCGTTCCACGTCGTCGAGTTCAGGGAGAAGCCCACCCGCGACGTCGCGGAGGAGTACGTGGCGTCGGGGCACTACTGGTGGAACTCCGGCATGTTCGTGTGGCGCGCGCAGGCGGTGCTCGACCAGCTCAGGCTGCTGCTGCCGGCGAACTATGAAGGCGTCACCGAACTCGCCGAGCACCCCGAGTTGCTGGACGAGATCTTCCCCGCGCTGGCGAAGACGTCCATCGACTACGGGGTCATGGAGCCCGTGTCCCACGGGCAGGGGAGCGGGCACGTCGTGGCGGTCGGGCTCGACGTGACCTGGCGCGACATCGGGGGGTACGCGAGCCTCGCCGAGGTGCTCGACACCGACGCGGACGGCAACGCGGTCTCCGGGAGTGTCGTCACGCTGGACGCCAGCGACAACATCGTCGTCAGCCAAGGCGACGGCGTCGTCGGGCTGATCGGCGTCAGCGGCCTCGTCGTCGTGCGGACAGCCGAGGCGACGCTGGTGGTGCCCGTGAGCGAGGCCGAACGCGTGAAGCAACTCGTCGCTGCGGTCACCGAGCGGGCAGGGATCGACTACGCCTGAGGAGGGTCATCGATGCTGGAGAACGTGAAGAGGATCAGGGAGCCGCTGGGCTGGACGTTGCTGGCGATCGTCGTGGCGACGCTCGCCGTCGGCGTGGCGCAGGCGGTCGGCTTCATCACGGGCGACGTGGCAGCCAGCCCTGACGCCAACTGGTCGCTGAGCATCGGTTTCCTGGCGCTGTCGCTGGTGCCGTACCCGCTGGTGCTCGCGCTGCTCGCCGTCGTCTGCTCGTGCTTCCTCGCCCCGGCGACGCCGCGTGCGCTGCTGCTGGGCAGGGTGTCGGCGTGGGTGCTGACTGTCGCCGGGGTGGCGGCGCTCGCCGGGGTCATCTACGGAGTGCGCGCGATGGCGGGGTTCGGGCAGAGCGTGCCGCTCGACCTGGTGGCGTCCGCCCTGGGTCTGGTGGCGGCGCTGGCGGCGACCGTCGCCCTGTGGGTGGTCGTGTGGCGCGGCGGCGAGGCCGACGAGCCCGAGGTGCAGGCGGTGCTGCCCGCCGCCGTCGAGGAGCCGGCCGAGGAGGTCGCCCAGACCCCCACCGTGTGGAAGCGTCCCGAGGCCGCGGGCACCGCCTGGCGGACCGCCGCGGAGGCGGCGTCGGGAGCCCCCGGCAGCAGGTACCTCGCCTCCGACGAGGAGGACGACGGAGAGCCTTCCGACCCGGGCCGCGCCTGAGACTGTGCTCACCGGGTCCGCTGACCCTCTCCACCGCGGACGCGGAGGCGCACCCTCTGAGCGGAGCCGCGGATGGTAGCGCACCCGGGGTTGACTTTGCGGGAATGACAGGCGTGTAATTCCTTCAACGTAGTTTCGAGTCGGGACAGCCGGCCGAGGCAGGGTCGAGGAGGGCGAGATGCACGAACTAATCCTCATAGTCGATGAGGGAGAAGAAGGCGCCCTGGGATGGCAGGAGCGCGCGCTGTGCGCTCAGACCGACCCCGAAGCGTTCTTTCCCGAGAAGGGCGGCTCGACGAGGGAGGCCAAGAAGGTCTGCCAGTCCTGCGAAGTCCGTAGCGAGTGCCTGGAGTACGCCCTCGGCAACGACGAGCGGTTCGGCATCTGGGGCGGCCTGAGCGAACGCGAGCGCCGGCGCCTCAAGAAGCGCGCCATCTGACGCCCTGAGAGAGGGTGCCGGCCGAGGTTCTCCGGGCTCCTAAGCTGGTGCCTCGGCAACCGACTCGGAAGGCACCCGTGACAGACAACGCCGTTCTCGACGACGACCCGTGGGCGTGGCTTCACGCCGGGGACGATGCCGACGGTCCGGCGTGGGCCGACGTCTCGGTGACAGCGGTCATCATCCCGGTCCCCGACGGTGACGTCGAGCGCTGCAGCAGGGCGGTCGAGGCCGGTGACGTGGTTCCCGAGCACATCGTCGTGGACGATCCCGACCCCGCCAGCACCGCCGACTGGCTGTGGCTGCTGAGTGCCGAGAGCGAACCGGCGCCCGGTGCCCTGAAGCACCTGCTGGTGGCCCTGGACAGGCATCCGGCCCTCGCCGTCGTGGGCCCGCTGCTCGTCGCACCGCGCCGTCGCGGGCCGGGCACCGTCATCTCCCAGTTCGGCCAGACGATCTCGAGCAACGGGCGGCTGCGGGGCCTCGTCCCGTCCGGTGAGCTGTACCAGGGCCAGCTGGAGTTCCGGGACGCGCTCGCCGTCGACGCCACCGGCATGCTCGTCCGCGGCGACGTGTGGCGAGAACTCGGAGGCTTCACCGAGCAGTTG
>JAEWIK010000314.1 GCA_023387135.1 Actinomycetes bacterium
ATGCGGTGCATGGCGTCGCCCGTCCACCAGTTGAAGTCGGCGTTGAGGCGCACCTCCGCGGCGTTGGGTGCCCAGACCGCGAACCGGGTTCCCTGGATCTCGCCGCGCTCGTCGTCGAAGAGGGTCATCTCGTGGGCGCCCAGCCGGCGCCAGCACTCGGTGTCGCCACCGTTGTGGAACCCTTCGAGATCCCAGCCGGTGAGGCCCCCGGTCACGTCGTGTGCCATTGATCCTTCTCCCTCATGCCGAATCCTGGGCTGCGGTTCCGCTGCCCCCATCTTGGACCGCGGACAACGGAATGTAAGCCCAATCCGGCCGGTTCCGCTTCTCGTAGACCACCTCGTAGACGGTGCGGTCGGTCTCGTAGGCCTCGAGCAGCGACTCGTCCAGCCCTTCCGGGCCGTAACCGGCGAGGAAGGCGTCGCGTCCGCCGCGGCACCACGCCCGTGCCTGCTCGCCCGCCGGGTCGGCGTGGGCGGAGCGCACGTAGTCGAGCGACCGCAGCAGGCCGGCCACGTCGCTGACAGTCGGCTGGGGGAGCCTGCGTTCCTCCAGGGGCGTGCCCGGCTCGCCCTCGAAGTCGATGATCCGCCAGCCGTCGGGGGTCAGCAGTGCCTGGCCGAGGTGGAAGTCGCTGTGGACGCGCTGGACCGGCAACTCGCGGCCGGCGAGGGCGTCGAAGCGCCTCGCCATGACGTCCGCCTGGGCCTCCAGTTCGGGCGCCTCCTCGCGGGCGGCAGCGAGCCTGTCGAGCATGCGGGAACGTTCCTCGTCGCCCGAGCGGGTCGAGGTGCCGAACGCCCTGGCGAGGCCGTCGTGGACCTTCCGCAACGCGGCGCCGAGCGCCCGGAGCTCGTCGGTGATGGGCGTCCCGGCGGCACAGGCGAGGCTGGCGTACTCCCAGCCGTCCCTCGCCTGCGAGATCCGCTCGGCGGCGATGGCGAGGTCGTAGCCGGACTCCGACACCACCCCCAGCAGGCGCGGGGTGACCCCCGAACCGTCGAGCGCCGCGAGCGCCTCGGCGTCGGGGTTGCGGCCGCGGCCGATCCGCCGGATCACCTTCACCATGGCCGAGGACGTGATGAGCGTCGAGTTGCTCTGCTCGCCCGCGAACAGCCTGGCGTCCGAGCCCGCCTCCGCCCACCCGACCGCGCCGAGGAAGGCCCGCCGGGCGGCGGGGGAGGACGGTGCGTCGACGACGTCCACCTCACCGAACCCTTCGAGCACTGTCCTGCCCACGAACCCCGCGGGTCCCGACGTGCCGGCGGGCAGGTAGCCGACCAGCAGGTGGTAGGTGTCGTCGTGGTCGGAGTAGGAGAGCGTGATGAGCTCGGAGTCGATGGCGGGGAGGCTGCCCCCCGGGGTGTGGCGACGCAGCTGCCGCAGCGCCACCCGATCGGGTTCGAGCCCCTTGCCGGCGAACCAGCGAGCCTGCTGGACGTACCTCAACCAGTCGGCCTGGAGAGCCATCGTCAGCCTCGGTCGACCACGTGCAGGATGTGAGCCGGGTTCGCCGGGGTGAGCCTGACGAAGTCCCTCGCTCCCCAGGTGAACCGCGCGCCGGTGAGTTCGTCGTGCAGGTCCACTGAGTCGGCGCCCGGCAGGCCGAGCGCGTCGAAGTCGAGGTAGACGTCGGATTCGACGGTGTTGTTCTGGTCGAGGCTGACGATGACGATGACCGTGTCGCCCGCGTCGGTCTTGGAGAAGGCCAGCACCTGGTCGTTCGGTGCGTGCTGGAAGGTGATCTGCCGGAGTTGCTGCAGCGCGGGGTGGTCGCGGCGGATCTCGTTGAGCCGCCCGATCAGCAGGTTGAGGTTGGGTTCGGAGCCGAAGTCGCGCGGACGGTACTCGAACTTCTCCGAGTTCAGGTACTCCTCGCCGCCTGCCCGCAGCGGCTCGTGTTCGAGCAGTTCGAAACCCGAGTAGACGCCCCACGACGGCGACAGCGTCGCGGCCAGGATCGCCCGGATGGCGAACGCCGCCGGATTGCCGCCCTGCAGGAACGCGGGGTTGATGTCGGGGGTGTTCACGAAGAAGTTGGGACGGTAGAAGGCGTCCATCTCGGTCGAGAGCTCCCTGAGGTACTCCTCGAGCTCCCACTTGGCGTTGCGCCACGTGAAGTACGTGTACGACTGGTGGAAGCCGACCTTGCCGAGCGCGTGCATCATCTCGGGCTTGGTGAAAGCCTCGGCGAGGAACAGCACGTCGGGGTCGGTGGCGTGGATCTCCCGCATCAGCCAGGCCCAGAACTCCAACGGCTTGGTGTGCGGGTTGTCCACCCTGAAGATGCGGACGCCATGCGACATCCACAGGTGCAGCAGCCGCAGCACCTCGTTGTAGATGCCGGCGGGGTCGTTGTCGAAGTTGATCGGGTAGATGTCCTGGTACTTCTTCGGCGGGTTCTCCGCGTACGCGATGGTGCCGTCGAGGCGGGTGGTGAACCACTCGGGATGCTCGGCCACCCACGGATGGTCGGGGGACGCCTGCAGGGCGAAGTCGAGCGCGACCTCGAGGCCGAGCGAGTTCGCCTTGGCGACGAACCTGTCGAAGGCGGCGAAGTCGCCGAGGTCGGGGTGGATGGCGTCGTGGCCGCCGGCGGCGCCGCCGATGGCCCACGGCGAACCGGGGTCGCCGGGGCCCGGGACCAGCGTGTTGTTGCGCCCCTTGCGGAAGGACGTGCCGATGGGGTGGATGGGCGGCAGGTAGACGACGTCGAAGCCCATCGCCGCGACCTGTTCGAGCCGGGCGTGGCAGGAGTCGAAGGTGCCCGACGTCCACCGCTTGGTGCCGGCGTCCCAGGTCGCGCCGATCGAGCGCGGGAAGAACTCGTACCAACTGGAGAAGGCAGCCCTGCGGCGGTCCACCTGCAGGGGGAAGTCGGCGGTGGGGCTGATGAGTTCGCGCGGACCGTACAGCCGCATGGCGCGCTCTATGCCGGCGCCGGTGGCCACCTCCAGCAGGTCCTCGGGGCTGCGCTCGGGGATCAGCAGCATGGCGGTGGCGCGCAGGATGGACGCCGCGACGGCGTCGCCGACGGCTTCGGCCGCGTCGGCGGTGGTCTCCATGAGCGCGCGTCCCTCGGCGCACACCAGGTCGACGTCGACGCCGGCCGGCAGCTTCGCCTCGGCGTTGTGCAGCCAGGTCGCCCACGGGTCCGACCAGCCCTCGACCCTGAACTTCCAGTTGCCCGGACGGTCGGGACGCACCCAGGCCTCCCAAGGGTCGAGGCCGTAGGGTTCGACGGCCCGCATCTCGGCGCGGTGTTCCAGCCCGTCAGGATCGGTCAGCACGACCGAGGCGTTCACTGCGTCGTGACCCTCGCGGAACACCTTGGCCCGGATCGGGATCAGTTCGCCTTCGACAGCCTTGGCGGGGTACGCCCCGCCTTCGATGACGGGCTCGACCTTCGCCACCGGGATCCTCCCGAAGCCCCTCGGCAATCCCGGTACCCGGGGTCCCACTCCGACCAGGGTGGGCTTGTCGGCCGGCTTGCTCGACTTCGGCAGTGCAGTCACGCTGAAAACCTACCCAATCGACGCCGGGGGCGCACTCACCTCGGCCTGCAGCACGACGACGGTGCGTCCCGGGATCACGAGTTCGGCACCGGGTTCGAGAATGCCCTCCTGCACCTCGTCGGGCAGCCCGGTGTGGGCCACCACCGTGTAGGAGCTCCCGAGGGACTCCTCGCCGGGCAGCACTGCGGTGAGGTCGTCCTCGGCGGCGTGGAAGTAGAGCAGGAACGCTTCCTGGCGGTCGCTCACGTAGAGCCCGAGCGTCCGGCGTTCGGGGTCGTGCCACTGCTCGATCGTCATGTGGTCGCCGGTCTCGCTGAACCAGGCGATCGTCGGACGGCCGAGGTCCTTACCGTCGGCGCCGGTCACGGGCTTGGCGTGCCTGAACCGCGCGGGCCGCAGCACAGGATGGGCGGCGCGCAGCGCGAGCAGCGTGCGCGTGAGCTGCGCGACGTCCTCCCAGGGCTGCGTCCAGTCCAGCCACGAGACCGGGGAGTCCTGGCAGTAGGCGTTGTTGTTGCCGCCCTGGGTGCGCCCGTGCTCGTCGCCGGCGGTGATCATGGGGACGCCCGCCGACAGCAGCAGCGTCGCCATGAGGTTCTTCACCGTCCGGCGCCGCGCGGCGTTGATGCCGGGATCGTCGGTCTCGCCCTCGTAGCCGTGGTTCCACGAGCGGTTGTCGTCGGCGCCGTCGCGGTTGCGTTCCCGGTTCGCCTCGTTGTGCTTGAGGTCGTAGGTCGTCAGGTCCCGCATCGTGAAGCCGTCGTGGGCGGTCACGAAGTTGATCGAGGCGGTGGCGTCCCTGCCCGAGTGATCGAAGAGGTCCGACGAGGCGCACAGCCTGGTGGCGAGCTCCTGGACGCCGTGGGTGGCGCCGCGCCAGAAGTCCCTGGTGTGGCCGCGGAACCTGTCGTTCCACTCCGACCAGCGCGGCCCCCAGCGTCCGACCTGGTAGCCGTACGGCCCGAGGTCCCACGGCTCGGCGATCATGACGATGTCGGCCAGGATCGGATCGTCGGCGATGAGCTGCTTGAACCTGTGGTTCTGGTCGACGTGGTGCCGCGCGTCCCGGATGAGGGTCGTGTTGAGGTCGAACCTGAAGCCGTCCACGCCCATGTCGGTGACCCAGTAGCGCAGCGAGTCGAGGATGAGCTCCAGCACGGCGTCGTTCGAGCTGTCGAGGGCGTTGCCGGTGCCTGTGACGTCGTAGTCGTTGCGCTGGTCGTCGGTCAGCCTGTAGTAGGCGCCGTGGTCGATGCCCCTGAACGACAGCGTGGGACCTTCGTGGCCGCCCTCGCAGGTGTGGTTGTAGACGACGTCGAGGATGACGGCGATGCCGGCCTCGTGGAGCGCCGTCACCATCGCCTTGAACTCCGCCACCTGTTCGCCGGCGGTGCCCGAGGAGGAGTACGCGCCGTGGGGTGCGAAGAAGCCGAGCGTGTTGTAGCCCCAGTAGTTCCGCAGCCCCTTGCCGACCACGAACGGCTCGGAGACGAAGTGGTGCAGCGGGAGGAACTCGATGGCGTTCACGCCGAGCTCGGTGAGGTGCTCGATCACCGCGGGGTAGGCCATGCCCGCGTACGTGCCGCGGAGGTGTTCGGGAACCGCCGGGTGCTGGCGGGTGTAGCCCTTCAGGTGTGTCTCGTAGATGACGAGGTCCGACAGCGGCAGCTTGCGTTCCAGCGGGGTCGGGGGCGGGGTGTCCGCCACCACGACCGAGAGCGGGACCGCCTCGAAGGAGTCTGTCGGGTCGAGGTCGAAGTCGGACTCCGGCGTGTGGTCGAAGATCGGGCCGTTGTAGTCGATGCCGCCGGTGATCGCGCGGGCGTACGGGTCGAGCAGCAGCTTGGCGGGGTTGAAGCGCTGGCCCTTCGACGGGTCCCACTCACCGTGGACCCTGAAGCCGTAGCGGCGGCCGTGGCCGATGCCCGGGACGAAGATCGACCACACCCCGTCCTCGCCGAGGACCATGTCGCTGTTGCGCTGCCGGCGGTCCCGGTCCACCAGGGCGAGTTCGACCCGGGTCGCCCTGGGGGCCCAGAGCGCGAACTCGGTGCCCGTCGACGTCACGCGAGCACCCAGAGACGCTGTCTCGGTGGGTTCCACCTCCACAGTTGCCGTCATTCTCCAACCCATTCCCCAGCGACCTACAGTTCATTCCCGAGTGTGGCCCTGCCCGAGAGCAGGGCACCTGGGACACACTGAAGTACCCGATTTAACCATGGACGGAGAAAGCGTTGTCACGGGCCTATCTCGACCACGCTGCCAGTTCGGTGGTGAGCAAGCCGGTGCTCGCCGCGATCGCTGAAGTGTGGCGTGAGTACGGCAATCCCTCGTCCCTGCACGGTTCCGGACGCGCGATGCGCAGGCGCCTGGAGGAGGCCCGCGAGTCGATCGCGGGCGACCTCGGGGCCCACCCGACCGAGGTCGTGCTGACCTCCGGAGGCACCGAGGCGAACAACCTCGCGGTGGCCGGCGCGGCGGGCGACGGCGAGGTCCTGATCTCCGCCGTGGAGCACCCGTCGGTGGCCGAGGCGCGGCACGTGTTCGGCGAGCGCGTCCGCGTCCTGGAGGTCGACGAGGCGGGCAGCGTCACGCCCGCGCAGGTCCGCGACGCGGTCGAGGACTCCACCCGTCTGGTGTCGGTGATGTGGGTCAACAACGAGACCGGCCTCATCCAGCCCGTGAAGCAGCTCGCGGCTGCCGCGCACGAGGCAGGAGCGCTCTTCCACAGCGACGCCGTGCAGGCGGTGGGCCACGTGCCGGTGAGCTTCGACGGCCTCGACCTGATGACGGTGTCGGCCCACAAGCTCGGCGGGCCCGTCGGCGTGGGCGCGCTGGTGGTCAGGCGCGGCGTCACCCTGCGCCCGACGGGGTTCGGGGGCGGCCAGGAGGCGAAGCTGAGGTCGGGCACTGTCCCGGTCGCGCTCGCCGTCGGTTTCGCCGCCGCGCTGCACGAGGCAGTCCAGCGGCTGGACGCCGAGGCCGAGCGGCTGGGCTCGCTCAAGGCGACGCTCATCCAGGGGCTGGCGAGGCTCCCCGACGTCAGGATCAACACCGTCGCCGAGTCGAGCCCCGCGATCGTCAACGCCGGCTTCGCCGGGACCCGCGCCGACGACCTGCTGCTCCTGCTCGACGCCGCGGGCATCGACTGCTCGACGGGTTCGGCGTGTACCGCCGGCGTCCACCAGCCGAGCGACGTCCTGCTCGCCATGGGAAGGACGCTCACCGAGGCGTCGGCGAGCCTGCGCTTCTCGTTCGGCCCGACCACCACGAGGCGTGAGGTCGACCTGCTGCTCGCGGTGCTGCCGGACGCGCTGGCGCGTGCCAGGACCGCGTTCGCCTGAGCCTGTCGTCCCCAGGCCGGTCGCGTCCTCGCCGCGACCTCCGCGTAGGATCGGTCCGGCGGAAAGGGGAGACATGCGCGTGCTGGCTGCGATGTCCGGCGGAGTCGACTCCGCCGTCGCCGCGGCGCGCCGGGTGGGGGCCGG
>JAEWIK010000338.1 GCA_023387135.1 Actinomycetes bacterium
CCACGACGCTGTGGACGGTGTCCTCGTACACGGCGACCAGGTTGAACCCCTGGGAGCCTGCCTGCCCGCGCATCGCGCGTCCGGCGAAGAGGTCCTGGGTCTGGCAGGTCGAGGTGGCCGCGGAGACAGGGACGCCGGCGAAGGTGCCGAAGCTGGTCTGGTGGAAGTGGCCCCCGTAGATGCCGCGGACGTCGGTGCCAGTCAGCACCTCGGCGAGCAGTGCCTGGTCGAGCAACTCCCAGGCGGCCGCGAGGTCCTGCACCACAGGCAGAGGGGTGTGGTGCAGCGCCAGCAGGGTGCCCTCGGGCGCCGGGTCGGCCAGTTCGGCGGCCAGCCAGTCGAGGGAGTCGGGGCTCACCCTGCCGAGGTCCTCGCCCGGCACCGTGCTGTCGAGCAGGACCACCCGCAGGCCGCCCAGCCAGTGCACCTGGTTGATCGGGGTGTCGCCGGCGGGCTGGCCGAGCAGTTCGGTCCTGAAGGCCGCCCTGTCGTCGTGGTTGCCGTTGCCCCACAGGACAGTCGCGCCGATGGCCTCGGCGATGGGCTCGACCAGGGCCCGCAGTTCGCGGTACGACTCGGGAGTCTCGTCGTCCGACAGGTCGCCGGTGAACAGCAGCGCCTCCGGGGAGTGCCCGCTCAGCAGCAGGCCCGCCAGCAGTTCAGAGAGCGGCACCCGCGGGTCGATCACCCCGCGGACCAGCGGATCGTCGGGATGGCGCAGGTGGGTGTCGCTGAAGTGGGCGAGCAGATGGCTCGGACGGGGGTGTTCGGGGCTCCGCATGGCCCAACGCTAACCGCAGCCGCAGCCACTTCGGGCCGAGAGGTCGAAGCCCGACGGCCGTGGCGGGAGAGCCCCGAGCGGGATCCGGCTGCCGAAGGGACGCCACCGGCTCACGCGTACGGAGGCCTGTCGGGCCTGAACACCGAGACCACGCGCGCCGCGTGCAGGGTCGTCCACGGGCCTGAGAACTCGAGTTCGACGAGGGTGGCGGGGGAGAACTGCAACTCGATCGAGCGGACGAGCCGGTCAGACTGGCTGTCGGCGAGATCGCTCACGAGCCCGGGAATGCCTGGGTAGTGGCCCACCAGCAGCACCGTCGTGAGGTATTCGGGAAGCCGCGTGAGCTGCGTGTGCAGTCGTCCGGGAGCGCCGTCGTACAGCGAGTCGACGACGGTGATGAGCGCCGGCAGCGCCAGGCCTTCGACGGTCTGCCTCGCCCGCGTGGCCGGGGAGGCGAGCACGCGCTCGATCCCCCTGCCCGCCAGGTGCTGCCCGACCTGCCTGGCCTGGTCGAGGCCGTGGCTGGTGAGCGGACGCTCGATGTCGCCGCCCGGCGCGAACGGAGCCGGCTCCGCGTGCCGCATCAGGAACAGTCGGCGGACGTCCCCGAAGGCCATGGGAAGTGGGCTCCCCCGCTCACGCCTGCCAGTCGCTCGCGGCTGTGCGCGTGAACTCGTTCTCGTAGTCGGTGCCCGACGCCCGCTTCCAGCTCGCCTTGATCTCCATCTCGGCCTCGGACCGTCCGACCCACACCGCGCCCTCGACCGACTTGCCGGGTTCGAGGTCCTTGTAGACAGAGAAGAAGTGCTCGATCTCCAGCAGCGTCAGGGCAGGCAGGTCGCTGAGTTCCTTGATGTTGTTCTGGCGCTGGTCGGCGACGGGGATGCAGAGCACCTTGTCGTCACCGCCCATCTCGTCCCGCATCCGGAACATGCCGATCGCGCGACACTCGATGAGCGCTCCCGGGAAGGTCGCTTCGGGCACGAGCACCATGGCGTCGAGCGGGTCGCCGTCCTGGCCGAGGGTTCCCTCGATGAAGCCGTAGTCATTCGGATACTGCGTGGAAGTGAAGAGGGTGCGGTCGAGCCGGATCCGCCCAGTGTGGTGATCCATCTCGTACTTGTTCTTCGTCCCCTTGGGGATCTCGATCGTGACGTCGAACTGCAGGTTGGGCTGGATCTTGGGGTGGGCGAAGGACGAATGGCTCATCGGCGTGCACCTGTGCCTCTCTGTCATCATGGGGTGTGCGCTGTGCCGAGCCTATCGCCCGGCGCGGCGGAGGCGGTCTTTGCCGATCCGGCATGGGATTCTGCTGGGCAGGCGTACAGGGATGGTGTTGTGACTCCGAGGGACGTGAACCGGGCGAGGCGACTGTGGCCCGCCGGCGTCGCGTCGGCGGTCCTGCTGGCGGGCTGCGGGGTGGTCGCGCCGCCTCAGGTGTCGGCACCGCCCGATGCAGTGCAACCCACGTCGGCGACAGGGCCCGCCACTCCCGGCGGTGATGCTCCGGCGGGTTACCCGCCGAGGCCCGAGGCCAAGGCGCTCGCCGCGAGGCTGGCGCAGGTGCCGGCGAAGGGGATCTCCGCCACGGCCATCGTCGTGATGGACCCGGCGACCGGCGCCGTGCTCACCAGCCGGGGCGACGTCCCCATGATTCCCGCGTCGACGATGAAGGTCCTCACAGGCCTGGCGGCCCTCGACACCGCCGGTGCGGGCACCAGGTTCTCCACGACGGTGGTCAGGGAGGCCGGCGACACGGTCGCGCTGGTGGGTGGGGGAGACCCCATGCTGACCAACAAGGCGTCGTCCTCGCCCGCCAAGGCCGCCTCGCTCGAGGCGCTGGCAGTGAAGACCGCGAAGGCCCTGGCGAAGGAGGGCGTCTCGAAGGTCACCCTCGACTGGGACGACTCGCTGTTCACGGGGCCCGACTGGAACGACGGCTGGCCGGCGACCTGGAAGTCGTTCACCGCCCGTGTGACGGCGTTGTCGGTCAACGGCGGACGGGAGAACAAGTACAAGGCCCACCCCGACCCTTCGCACACCGCCGCGGAGACCTTCGTGAAGCGGCTCAAGGCCGCCGGCATCACCGCCACGCTGGGCAGCCACCGCACCGCCAAGGGCAAGGTGCTCGCCAGCGTCGAGTCGGCACCGCTGTCGGAGGTCGTGGGGTCGCTGCTCCAGACCAGCAACAACTTCGCCGCCGAGGTGGTGGCCCGGCACGTCGCGCTCGCGACCGGCGCGGACCCGAGCTTCGCCGGCGCGTCGAAGGCCGTCACCGCCTGGCTGAAGAACCGCGGCTGGTGGGCGGACGGCATGGTCGTGCACGACGGCAGCGGGCTGTCCCGGAAGGACCTGATCAGCCCGTCGGTGCTGGCGAAGGCGATCTCGGGGATGCTCATCACCCCGTCCCTGGCGGCCGTGGGCAGGGGGTTCCCGGTGGCCGGCACCAGTGGGACCTTGAAGGAGAGGTTCGACGACCCGTCCGAAGCCGCGGGCAGGGGCACTGTCCACGCCAAGACCGGCACGCTGGCGGGGGTGGCGAGCCTCGCCGGCTACCTGGTGGACGCCGACGGCGCCATGCTGGTCTTCGTCGCCATGGCGAACGGGTCGACCGGCCAGGCGACCTCGTACAACTGGCTCGACAGGACTGCTGCCGCGCTCGCCGGCTGCGGCTGCCGCTGAGGGTCGCACCGACTCCGATTAGGCTCGGGTCATGACAGAACTGCCCTATATCGACTGGGAGCAGGCGGTGAGGGTCGGACGCAAGGCGGTCCACCCCGGTCCCGAACTCACCCCCGCCCAGATCAGCGAGGTGGTGGGTGCCCTGCGCGCCGCCGCCGACAAGGCTCCCGGCCATGTGGCAGAGGTGTCGGGCATGCACACGCCGGCCGTCGCCGAGACGCTCGTGGTCGACCGCGCGGGCTGGATCGCGGCGATGCGGACGTCGGCCAGGGCCATGACCACAGCGCTCGGTGCTCCCGAGGCGCCGGCCGACCCGGCAGACCAGCTTCGCGGTCGCGCGATCGGCGTCCAGGCGGGTGCCGTGTTCGCCGTGATAGCGGGCAGGATCCTCGGGCAGTTCGATCCCTTCGGCGACCCCAGCCGGTTGCTGCTGGTCGCTCCCAATGTGGTGTCGGTCGAGCGGCAACTCGGGGTCGACAAGGCTGACTTCAGGCTGTGGGTGTGCCTCCACGAGTACACGCACCGGGCGCAGTTCGGGTTCGCGCCCTGGCTGCCCGGCCACCTGCTGGGGCTCATGAAGGAGATCCTCGAGCCGGGCGAGCGCGCCCGGCAGGGCGGCCCAAGGACGAAGCCCGCCAAGGCGGGGCTCCCGTCGCTGGCCGACCTCGTCATCGGCCCCGAGCAGCGGGAGGCGTTCGACCAGGTGACGGCGATCATGTCGGTCATCGAAGGGCACGCCGACGTGATGATGGACAGGGTCGGCACCGCCGTGATCCCCACCCTGCCGGCGATCCGCAAGGCCTTCGAAGGCCACCGCGACCGCGGCGGCTGGTCGGCGGTGGTCGGCAAGCTGCTCGGCATGGACCTCAAGCGCGAGCAGTACCGCGACGGCGCGAGGTTCTGCTCGGCGGTGCTCGACCAGGCAGGGCTCGAGGTGCTCAACCTGGCGTTCAGCGCGCCCGCCGCCCTTCCCACGCTCACCGAGTTGCACCAGCCACGGCAGTGGCTGCAGCGGGTGCAGGGCTGATGGCCAAACGGGCCCTCGGCCCCGCCACCCTCGCGGTGGTGCAGGCCGTCGAAGCCGTCGCGCGCGGGCCCCTGCTGGTCGGCTGCTCGGGAGGCGCCGACTCCCTGGCCCTCGCCGTGGGCGCGTCGATCGCCGCCCGGCGCAACGGGGTCGGCCTGCGCGTCCTCGTGGTGGACCACGGCCTGCAGGAAGGCTCCCGCGAGGTGGCGGAGGCGGTCGTCGCCCAGCTCGCCGAACGGGACATCGAAGCCCTCGTCACGACGGTGGTCGTCGGCCCGGCGGGGGACGGCGTCGAGGCCGCCGCGCGGGCGGCGCGGTACGAGGCGCTGTCGGCCGCCGCCCGCGATGACGAACTCGTGCTGCTCGGCCACACCCTCGATGACCAGGCCGAGACGGTGCTGCTGGGTCTCGCCCGCGGCTCGGGGACGCGTTCGCTGGCGGGGATGCCCGCCAGGCGGGGCAGGTTCGTCCGTCCGCTGCTCGGGTTGCGCGCCGCCACCACCCGCGAGGCCTGCCGCGAACTGGGGTTGCGGGTGTGGGACGACCCCGAGAACTTCGTCACCCGCTACGCCCGCGTGAGGGTCCGGCGTGCCGTGATGCCCGTGCTGGAGGAGGAGGTCGGGCCGGGGGTGGCCGAGGCGTTGGCGCGGACGGCGAGGCTGGCGCGGGCCGACGCCGACCTGCTGGACGGGCTGGCGGCACGGGAGTTCGAGGCCCGCGGCGGCGAGCGGCTCGACACCGCCTGGCTGGCGGGCCTGCCCGACGCGCTGCGCCACCGCATCCTGAAGTCGTGGCTCACCGAGCACGGGGGACGCGACCTCGCGGCGTCCCATGTCTGGGCCGTCGACGCTCTGGTCACCGACTGGCACGGGCAGGACGCCGTGGACGTCCCGGGCGCGCGCGTCCGCCGCAAGCACGACACCCTGCGCTGCGAGAGCGTGACGCCCGGACGGGACCCGGAGCACGGGTGAGCCTTCCGATGTTCTCCCGACAAGCCGTTCCACTCCCGTCGAGCGGGATCGGCGACGTGCTCTAGGCTTGGCCGACGTGGAAGCCACTGACATCACCGGGGACCTGACGGAAGTCCTCTACAGCCGTGAGCAGATCGAGGCCCGCCTCGCCGAGATCGCCGGGAAGATCGACCAGGACTACGCCGACAAGAACCCCCTGCTCGTCGGGGTGCTGAACGGCGCCATCATGGTGATGGCCGACCTGTCCCGGTCGCTCAAGATCCATTGCGAGATGGACTGGATGGCGATCTCGTCCTACGGCTCGGGGACCCAGTCCTCCGGTGTCGTCCGCATCCTGAAGGACCTCAACACCGATCTCGAGGGCAGGCACGTGCTCGTGGTCGAGGACATCATCGACACGGGTCTCACGCTGACCTACCTCATGCGCAACCTGGCGTCGCGCAAGCCGGCCAGCCTGGAGATCATGGCGATGTTCCGCAAGCCCGACGCCATGAAGGCCAGGATCGACGTCGCGTACGTCGGTTTCGACCTGCCCAACCAGTTCGTGGTCGGCTACGGACTCGACTACGCGGGGCGGTATCGCAACCTGCGTGATGTCGGCATTCTGGCGCCCCACGTCTACAGTTGACCGATCGGAGCGTCCACGCCGGTGTTGGACGGCTTCGGTATCGTCCTAATGGTGCCGGAACGCTTCCCCGGCCCGGCGAAGGCAGGCAATGAAGACCAATCGGTTCCTCCGGTCCCCGTTCATCTGGATCATCCTCGCGTTCCTCGCGATCGTGCTGATCTTCGATGCGCTGGGCAATGCTGGTGGCTACGCCGACAAGCCCACGTCCGAAGTCCTTTCGGTGATCAACGGCAACGAGCCCCTCAAGGAAGTGGTGCTCGTCGACGGCGAGCAGACCATCAGGGTCGAGACCAAGGCCAACCCGCCGGTGAAGATGCGTTCGACCTGGGTCGGCGACCAGAGCCAGCAGATCATCCAGCGACTGAGCGAGCGTCAGGCCGCGGGCACCCTGGATTCCTGGAACGCCGAGAACCCGCAACCGAGTTTCTGGAACAACCTGCTGTCGTTCCTGCTGCCGATGCTGCTGATCGGCGCGCTGTTCTTCTTCATGTTCAACAACCTTCAGGGCGGCGGGAACCGGGTGCTCGGTTTCGGCAAGTCGAAGGCGAAGCTGGCCTCGAAGGACACCCCGAAGACGACCTTCTCCGACGTCGCCGGTTGTGAGGAGGCGATCGAGGAACTGCAGGAGATCCGCGAGTTCCTCGCCGAGCCCGCCAAGTTCCAGGCGGTCGGCGCGAAGATCCCCAAGGGAGTCCTGCTGTACGGCCCTCCCGGCACCGGCAAGACGCTGCTCGCCAGGGCGGTCGCGGGCGAGGCGGGCGTGCCGTTCTTCTCGATCTCGGGCTCCGACTTCGTCGAGATGTTCGTCGGCGTGGGCGCGTCCCGCGTCCGTGACCTGTTCGAGCAGGCGAAGGAAGCGGCTCCCGCCATCGTGTTCATCGACGAGATCGACGCCGTCGGACGCCACCGCGGCGCCGGCATGGGCGGCGGCCACGACGAGCGCGAGCAGACGCTGAACCAGTTGCTCGTCGAGATGGACGGCTTCGACGTCCACGGCGGCGTCGTGCTGATCGCTGCGACAAACCGTCCCGACGTGCTCGACCCCGCGTTGCTGCGACCCGGCAGGTTCGACAGGCAGATCCCCGTCGAGGCTCCCGACATGAAGGGCCGCCTGCAGATCCTCAGGGTCCACGGCCAGAACAAGCCGCTCGCGCCGGACGCCGACCTCGAATCGGTCGCAAAGCGCACCCCCGGCTTCACCGGTGCGGACCTCGCCAACGTGCTGAACGAGGCCGCGCTGCTGACCGCGCGCCTCAACCTCCGCTTCATCGGCAGGCCGCAGCTGGACGAGGCCATCGACCGCGTCATCGCGGGCCCGCAGAAGCGCAGCCGGGTGATGAACGAACGTGAGCTGCTCATCACCGCCTACCACGAGGGCGGTCACGCGCTCGTCGCCGCGGCGATGCCCGGCACGGACCCCGTCCAGAAGGTGACGATCCTGCCGCGCGGCAGGGCCCTCGGCTACACGATGGTCATGCCCGACGACGACAAGTACTCCCAGACCCGCGGCGAGTTGCTCGACCAGCTCGCGTACATGCTGGGCGGACGCGCCGCCGAGGAGCTCGTCTTCCACGACCCCACCACGGGCGCCAGCAACGACATCGAGAAGGCGACCAAGCTCGCCCGCGCGATGGTCACCCAGTACGGCATGACCGAATCTCTGGGCGCGGTCAGGTACGGCACCGGCGAGGCCGAGCCGTTCCTGGGACGTGACTACGGCCACACGCGCGACTTCTCCGAGGCGGTCGCCGCGCAGGTCGATGCCGAGGTGACGAAGCTCATCGCCAGCGCGCACCAGGAAGCGTTCGACGTGCTGGAGACCAACCGCGACGTGCTCGACGAGCTGGTGCGCCAGCTGTTCGAGAAGGAGACGCTGGACAAGGAGCAGGTGGCGAAGGTCTTCGAGCCGCTGAAGCGCTGGCCCAAGCGTCCGGCGTGGACGGGCTCCGAGACCCGCGTGCCCAGCTCCATCCCGCCCGTCGACCCGCCGCCGGCTCCCGAGCCGGAGGCCGAGCCCCAGCCCCAGCCGCAGCCTGTGCCGGCGGGGTGGGGAGCGCCCGGCGGCGACCCGTCCTACCAGCCGCCCTACGGCTACGGAAACCCCGGCCAGTTCCCGCCGGGGGCGCCGTACGCGGGTGGCTACGGCCCGCAGCCCTACGGGCAGCAGCCTTACGGGCAGCAGCCCTACGGTCAGCCTCCCTACGGTCAGGTGCCCTACGGCCAGCAGCCGTACGGCCAGCAGCAGTACCCCGACCAGGGGATCGGCGGCCAGCCCCAGGGCCAGCCGCAGGGGTCAGGTTCGCAGCCCGCCGGCGACGACAAGCCGGCCAACCAGGGCTGAGCGATGGCCATCGACCAGGCGAGGGTGGCGGCCGCCGTCCGCGAGATCCTCATCGGCATCGGCGAGGACCCTGACCGCGACGGGTTGCGTGACACCCCCGACAGGGTGGCGAGGTCCTACTCCGAGATGTTCACCGGTCTCGAACAGGACGCGGGCGAGGTGCTCTCGACCACGTTCAACCTCGGGCACGACGAGATGGTGCTGGTGCGGGACATCGAGGTGTGGAGCACCTGCGAACACCACCTGCTGCCGTTCACCGGAGTGGCGCACGTGGCGTACATCCCGTCCCACGGCAGGATCACCGGCCTCTCCAAGCTCGCGCGGCTGGTGGACGTGTACGCCAAGCGCCCGCAGGTGCAGGAGCGCCTCACGTCCGAGGTGGCGGACGCGCTCGTCGAACACCTGCAGCCCCAGGGAGTCATGGTGGTCGTCGAGTGCGAGCACCTGTGCATGACCATGCGCGGGGTGCGCAAGCCGGGCTCGAAGACCGTGACGAGCGCCGTCAGGGGAGTCCTCAACAATCCCACCACCAGGGCCGAGGCGATGAGCCTCATCATCGGCTGACCCGCCTGCCGGCCTCACCCGTCGCTCGCGGGACGCGGGCGGGGAGCCCTGCCGCCGGGCCTTGGGTAGTCTGCTCGGGTGCCGACCCCCCCGCAGCTGGATCGCACCCTGGTGATGGGGATCCTCAACGTCACTCCCGATTCGTTCTCCGACGGCGGTGAGCACCTGCGGCGCGACGCCGCCGTCGCCCACGGCCTGACGCTGCTCGCCGAGGGCGCCGACATCATCGACGTGGGCGGCGAGTCGACCAGGCCGGGTGCCGTCCGAGCGCCTGTCGAGGTCGAACTCGACCGCGTGGTACCGGTCGTCGAGGCGCTCGCGGAGGCCGGCGCCGCCGTCTCGGTGGACACCATGCGGAGCGCTGTGGCGCGCGAGTGCGTGGCGGCCGGTGCCGTCCTCGTCAACGACGTGTCGGGAGGGCTGGCCGATCCCGACATGCGCGGCGTGGTGGCAGAGCTCGGCGTAGGCTACGTCGCGATGCACTGGCGTGGGCACTCCGACGTGATGCAGGACCTCTCCCAGTACGGCGACGTCGTGACCGACGTGGCGGCTGAACTCGCCGAGCGGCGCGACGAGGCGCTGGCGGCAGGGATCGCGCCGGACCGGCTCGTGCTCGACCCGGGGCTGGGGTTCGCCAAGACCGCCGTCCACAACTGGGAACTGCTGCGCCGGCTGGACGTGCTGGAATCGCTCGGGCAACCGATTCTGGTGGGCGCGTCCCGCAAGCGCTTCCTCGGCGTCCTGCTGGCCGAGGATGGACAGCTGCGTCCCCCCAAGGCACGCGACGACGCGACCACGGCGCTCACCGCGGTGCTGGCCGCCAGACCGGTCTGGGGAGTGAGGACTCACACGGTCAGGGCGCAGCGGGACGCGATAGCTGTCGCCGAAGCGCTGCGTCACGGCTGAGCGTCGACCCGGGACATCCGGGCCCTCGGTGGCGGTCGCGGCGGCGCCTCCCGGCCTCGGTTGCGAACTCCCGACGGCCCCTCAAGACCGTCGGGTAGTGTCGCAGTACCAGGGAGGTGCGGCAGTGACAGACAGCATCCGGCTCACCGGAATCGAAGTGCTGGGACGCCATGGCGTCTACACCGAAGAGAAGTTCAACGACCAGCCCTTCGTCGTGGATCTCGAGTGCGAACTCGCGCGTACCCACGGCGCCGACGACCTTCAGACCACAGTCGACTACGCCGAACTCTCGCAGCTCGTCGCGTCGATAGTGGGCGAGGAGTCGGTCGACCTGATAGAGACGCTGGCGGAGAAGATCGCCGCCGGGTGCCTGTCCTATCCGGTGATCTCGGGCGTGACGGTGACTGTGCACAAACCCGAGGCGCCGATGCCCGTGCCGGTCCGTGATGTTGCGGTGAGCGTGACGAGGAGGAGATCATGACGAACCCCGCTCTCGACATCGACGTCGACACCCTCTCGGGGATGGCGCCGTTGCGCATGGTGACCTACTCGCTCGGGTCGAATCTCGGTGACCGGCTGGAATACCTGCAGAGCGCGGTCGACCTGCTGCGAATGACTCCGGGCCTCACCGTCACGGGAGTTTCGTCGGTGTATGAGACAGATCCCGTGGGCTATCTCGACCAACCCGATTTCCTCAACATCGTCGTGGTCGCGGAATCGACCCTCGCCTCCACCGTCATGCTCGAACGTGCGCATGCGATAGAGGAAGGCCTCGACAGGGTCAGGACCATCCGCAATGGTCCGCGAACCATCGATATCGACCTGATCGCCGTGGGGGACAGGGTCATCAATGGCGACATCATCACCCTCCCGCACGCGCGGGCGCATGAGCGGGCCTTCGTGCTCGTGCCCTGGCTGGAGGTCGACCCCGCGGCGGTGCTCGTGGGCCACGGCAGGGTGGCCGACCTGGTCGAGAAGCTGAACATCAGCGGGGTGCGCCGCCGGGACGATCTCAGCATCGACCTGTGATGGAGGAGCCAGGCGGTCCCCGTCCGCTCGTGCAGCGGGTGTCGTGGCGAAGCGTCATCCTCGCCGCCCTCGTCGGCGCGCTCGTCGGGTACGGGCTGTTCGTCGGCCTCTCGGTCTTCGGCAGGGAACTCCCCCGCCTGACGGTGGTGGTCGTCCTCACGATCGCCGTCGTCGCGGCGATAGTGGGCTGGCTCGCGTACCTGACCAACCGGACGATCCACGTCCGTCTCGAGACGATGCCGCCCCAGCAGGCGATGGTCATG
>JAEWIK010000339.1 GCA_023387135.1 Actinomycetes bacterium
CGATTCGGGCGAGCGCGACTTCACCCTGCCCGACGGCAAGCGCGTGGCGGTCAAGACGATGTCGTCGATCAAGCCCGCCTTCGCCTACGCCGAACTCGACGGCTGGAAGGCGGCGCGCCTGCCGTACGTCGAGGCCCTCCACGCCGACGTGATTCTTCCCCCCGAGGGCGTCGACCCCGGCGAGGTCACCCCCGAGATCCTCGCCGGGCTCGACGCCGCGCTCTCGAAGGCGACGCCCGAGCCGCTCGACCTCACCCTCCCGGTCCTCGACGTCAAGGGGACCCTCGACCTGCTCCCCGCGTTCCCGACCCTCGGACTGGCGTCCCTGTCGTGCGACTCGGGCGCCGCCGATCTCTCGGGCATCGCGCTGAAGCCCGGCGAGCTGTGCGTGTCGCAGGCCGCCCAGCAGACGGTGCTGAAGGTCGACGAAGAGGGGACGGTGGCTGCCGCGCTCACCGAGATCGGTGTCACAGAGGCGTCGGCACCGCTGGCGGGGAACGTTCTTCACCTGGACCGCCCGTTCGTGTTCACGGTGTCGCACACCGCGACGGAATGTCCGCTCTTCCTGGCGGCCATCCGCAATCCACAGGCCTGACGCGTTCCCAGCCTGATCTCAGGCTGTCCCGGTAGGGTGCACCGCCATGAGCGCTCTCCCTTCCACCACTCCGGCACGGGCGATCGATGCGGAGGCACCAGACCCGTTCGGCTGGCTCGAAGAGGTCGAGGGAGAGGACGCGCTCGCCTGGGTGCGCGCCCGCAACGACGAGGCGGCGACGGCTCTCGCGGCCGATCCCGGCTTCGCCGCCACCGAGGCGGCCGTCCTCGAGGTCCTCGACTCGGACGCCCGCATCCCGGAGGTGACCCGCCTGGGCGACCTCTTCTACAACTTCTGGCGGGACGCCGAGCATCCGCGCGGCGTCTGGCGACGGACGACGCTGGCGTCGTACCGGACCGACGAGCCCGACTGGGAACTCGTCCTCGACCTGGACGCGCTCGCCGAGGCCGAGGGGGAGAGCTGGGTCTGGCACGGCTCGACGGTGCTGCGGCCGCGTCCGGGACAGCCCTGGCGCAAGGCGCTGATCGCGCTCTCGCCTGGCGGTTCCGATGCCGACGTGACGAGGGAGTTCGACCTGGTCGAGAAGCGTTTCGTCGCGCCCGCCGAGGGCGGCTTCCTTCGCCCGCAGGCCAAGGGCGAACTGGGCTGGGTGGACGACGACACCGTCTTCCTCGCGTCTGACGTCGGCCCCGGCAGCCTCACGTCCTCGGGTTATCCGCGGGTGGTCAAGCTGTGGCGGCGCGGCACTCCCCTCGAGTCGGCGGTGACGATCTTCGAGGGCGCCGACAGCGACGTCGCCGTGGGTGCCTACCGTTCGCAGACCCCCGGTTTCGAGCGCGACCTCGTCAGCCGTGCGACCAGCTTCTACACCTCCGAGACCTACCTGATCACCGATCTGGGAGGTGCCGACCAGCGGCTGGTGAAACTCGAGGTCCCGGAATCGGCCGAGGTCGACTTCCACCGGGAGTGGCTGATCGTCGAACTGCGGGACGACTGGGAACTGGACGGGACCACTCATCTGGCCGGCTCGCTGCTCGCCGTCGACGTCGACGGCTTCCTCGCCGGCGGCAGGGAGTTCACCACCCTCTTCGCACCGACGGCGACGACCTCGCTGGTGGGCGCGGCCTGGACGCGCCACCATCTCGTGCTCAACGTGCTGGACGACGTGAAGAACCTGCCGCACGTCCTGACCCCGCCCGCGACGGCAGGCGGGACCTGGCGGCGCTCGGCCTTCTGGGAGAGCGATCCGCTGCTCACCATCGCGATGAGCGGGGTCGATCCTGTCGACAGCGACGAGTTGTGGGTGCTCACGGCCGGCTACCTCACGCCGTCCACCCTCTCGCTCGGCACTCTCCCGTCCGGGAGCGATCCGGGCCAGGAACTCCTGCCGCTCGAACGGCTCAAGAGCGCGCCGTCCTTCTTAGACGCCGGCGGACTGGTCGCCGAGCAGCGGTTCGCGACGTCCGGGGACGGCACCCGCGTCCCGTACTTCATCGTGGGACGCCCCGAGCAGCTGACCGGGCACGACGGCGCGGCGCCGACCCTGCTGTACGGCTACGGGGGCTTCGAGATCCCGCTGCTGCCCGGCTACTCGGGTGGGGTCGGACGGGCCTGGCTCGCCAAGGGTGGCGTGTACGTGGTGGCGAACATCAGGGGCGGTGGTGAGTACGGTCCGGCCTGGCATCAGGCCGCCCTGCTGGAGAACCGGCACAAGGCCTACGAGGACTTCGCCGCCGTCGCGCGCGACCTGGTGGCGCGGGGAGTCACGACGCCGGAGCGGCTGGGAGCCCAGGGCGGGTCGAACGGCGGGCTGCTGATGGGCAACATGCTCACGCAGTACCCGGAGCTGTTCGGCGCGATCGTGTGCCAGGTGCCACTGCTCGACATGAAGCGCTACAGCCACCTGCTGGCCGGGGCGTCGTGGATGGCCGAGTACGGAGACCCCGACGACCCCGCTCAGTGGGCTTTCATCAAGGACTTCTCGCCCTACCACCTGTTCTCGGCGGAGGGGAGCTACCCACCGGTGCTCTTCACGACGTCCACCAAGGACGACAGGGTGCACCCCGGCCATGCCCGCAAGCTGGCCGCGCTGATGCTCGCCTCGGGCAAGGACGTCACCTACTACGAGAACATCGAAGGCGGCCACGGCGGCGCCGCGACGAACGCCCAGGCCGCCCACATGGCAGCCCTCGCCTGGACCTTCCTCACCCAGCGCCTCGCACGCACCACCACACGACTCGGTGACGGTGGCCCTTCCGGTGACCCGACAGTCGTGGGCGTCGAAGGTGAGTACGGAGCCTGATCCGTGCGTGTTTCAGCCGCCCTCCCGCTCGATCCGCCAGCAGGCGAGCCTGACGTCACAGCTGGGCTCCGCTGCCGAAGCGTTCCACAGCGCGGGCGGTATGATTGTCGGCGTATCGCCCCGGGACTATTCGGTCGGAAGACCGGACTCCCGGGGCGTCAGTCTTCCTGGGGGCAGGTGTGGACCCGTCGTCGCTTGACGGCCTGCCGCGCCTCATAGGTCCGGCTCGACTGTCGACGTACCGGATCACGTACCCGGGTCGCGAGGATCTGGCGTTGCGGCTGTACTCATGGAATGCGGCCCTGTCCGCGGCGCTGTGGGGGCCGCTCGGCGTCCTGGAAGTCGTCGTCCGCAACGCGCTGCACGCTCAACTCGTGGAGCGGACGGGCAGGGAGGACTGGTGGGCTGATGCGCGACTGGACGCCCAGTTGCTGGAGCGTGAGCGAGGCGCAATCGCCGAAGCGGTTGCCACAGCCGGCCTGCGCAACGACCAACCGTCTGCGGATGACGTCGTGGCGGCGTCAAGGTTCGGCCTCTGGGTGGGGCTCTTGTCCGACGGCATCCCGCGGCACAAGCTCCACAGCTACGAGACCGCGTTGTGGCAACCGAGGCTGCGCCGCGCGTTTCCCTACTACGCGGGTGGCCGCAAGCAACTCCACGGCGACCTTGATTCGGTTCGCAGGATCCGCAATCGGGTGGCCCATCACGAGCCGATCTTCCGCAGCAATGTGGCGCTGCTGGCGGAGACGATTGCACGCGTGGCCGGTTACGTCGACCCCGCCGGCGAGTCCTACATCCGGGGGAGTGAGCGACTGACCGCGGTCCTCCAGGCGAAGCGGTCGTTCATCGCCGATGGCGACACCTGTTTCTAGCCCGTGTGGCGCGGGAGCGCCGCGCACGTCCCAGGGGGTGGCAGGAGTGCGCAGGTGCGGGAGGTGGCGGCTGACGTACTGTCAGAGCCTGCGGTGTTCTGGGGGGTACGCCGCCGGGGGGAAAAGATGATGGTGACCGAAGTACGCGCCAGGCTCGTCCTGCTGTTCGCGGCGGTGATGTTGGCGGTCTCGCTGCTCTCCACGAGGGCTCTGTTGACGATGTTCTGACTGCGTTCGTCCGACGGCCGGCGGGCCCGCGCCCGCCGGCTCGTCCGATGTCCGGAAAGGCTCCGGATGCGCTAGTCAGGAATACGTGCGCGGCTCGTGGGACTTGTAGGGGAACGTGAGTAGTAACAGAAGCGAGACTGTCGGCTTTCGGTCGGAGCGGGGCGCGGTGCTGCTCGCGCTCATGCTGACGAC
>JAEWIK010000058.1 GCA_023387135.1 Actinomycetes bacterium
CCTGGAGCCCGAGCGCGTGAGCCTCGGCGACCATCGCGCGGAAGTCGTCGAGCGTCCCGTAGTCGGGGTTGATCGCCCGGTAGTCGGAGATGTCGTAGCCGTGGTCGCGCTGCGGCGAGGCGTAGCAGGGGTTGAGCCAGATGGCGTCACAGCCGAGGTCGGCGATCTCCCGCAGCGAAGCGCGCAGTCCCTGGAGATCGCCGATCCCGTCCCCGTCGCTGTCACGGAAGGACCGCAGGTACACCTGGTAGACGACTGCATCACCGCGCAGCAGAGGGTTCTCGGCAGCGTCGGCCGGGGTGGTGGTCGGTGTGGTGAGGATCATCGTCTCTTCCGGGCTGAGGACTGTTGGACCGTCGGGCGACCGCCGCGCAGGCCTTTGCGCTGCAGTTGCACCGTTTAGTAAATCGATCCAACAACACGAGACGGCAGCCTGTCAAGAGCTCTCGGTGGGGTCGTTGCTGCCTCGCCGCCGGCCGGCTACTGCCTCGGCGGCGGGGCAGGGATCGTGTCAGGCCTGGTCGCGTGCCGCGCCGCTGCGCGCGGCCGGGATGAGGACGAGCACGCCGAGCGCCAGCAGGCAGATCGCGAGGTCGAAGAGATAGACGCCCCGGTACCCGTTGCCGATCTGGGTGCTGAAGGTCGTCTCCAGCGTCGCCCTGCGGGCCTCGATCTCGGCGAGGTAGCTCTCGCGCGCCTTGTCGAAAGCGCCCGGCACGGCGGCGCGGAGTTCCAGCATCTTGGCCCGGGTGTCCTCGATCTCCGCCCGGGAGGCGTCGAGTTCCTTGCGGGCCTTCGCCAGGTCGGCGCGGGCCTCGGTCACCTTGGCCCTGCCTGCCGCGAGCTTCACACGCTGGGTGGCGAGCGCGTCCCTGCCCTCGATCAGCTTGCCCCGCTCCCGCACCAGGGCCGACCTGCCCTGCGCGAGCTTCGCCCGCTGCGAGGCGAGGTCGCCGCGGGACTTCACGAGCTTGGCGCGCTCCTTCGCCAACTGCGCGCGCTGCCGCGTGAGGCCGGTCAGCTTCGCCTGGGTGGCGGCTCGCTGCGCCACCGCGTCGTCCCGCTGGGCCTCGGCGTCGGCGATGGCGGCCTCCAGGCCGGCGATGCTCCCCGGCGGCGGGCTGGGCATCGCCTGCACCTGCGCGAGTTGCTCACGCAGCTGTGCCAGGCCGGCGTCCATGCCCTTGATCGCCTCGTCGAGCCCCGCGATGCCCTTCTTCGTCCCGGCGATCGCCGCAGCGAGCCCGTCGAGGCCCTTGCCCATCTTCTTGATGCCGGTGTCCATGCCGGCGATCGCGGACTTCATCTTCGCCAGGGCGGTTGTCATCTTGTCGATCTGGGCGCCCATCTTGTCGATGCCCGTCGTCATCCCCGCGAGGGAGGACTTCATCTTCTTCAGCGCAGTCGCCATCTTGTCCAGCTGGGTGTCCATCGACGCCAGGCCGTCCGTCATCTCCTGGCGCGCGTCACCGGTGCTCTTCAAGGCATCGTCCAGGCCTGCGGTTCCCGAGTCGATGCCGGACTGGATGGTCGCGATGGTCTTCGGTGCTGTCGTCTCGAACATGCGCTCGGCGACCAGCTTCGACCGCTCGGTGATGGTGGTGACGTCGGCGGTCTTCAGCAGGTCCACCAGATCGGCGGGAAGCGAGGCGCCGCCGTTGAAGTCGAGTTCGACGTCGTTGCGCGTGAGGTCCGGCAGGTCGACCCCGGCGAGGGCGTCGGCGAACCTCTCGTCGTGCTTCCACGCGGCGAACCGCTCGTCGAGTTCCTTGGCGTGGGGAAGGGCGGCGAGCTGGACGTGGGTGGGCAGGTCGGCGGTCAGCGCTGCCTGCAGCCCGGCGGTGCCCTGGACGACGAACCCGATCATGATGGCCGGCGCCAGCGTCGTGCCGATGGAACGGATCAGGGACAGCGCGCCCAGTGCCGAGGACGACTCCGACTGCGGGGTGCGCTGCAGCATCATGTAGTTCAGCGGCGAGCCGACGACGAACCCCAGGCCCAGGCCGATGAGCGCCAGCGAGGTGATCACCGAGACCATGGACGGCTGCGGGATCATCCACCAGGTGACCATCACCGCCGCCACCGCAGAGATCGAGAAGCCGAGCCCGAGGACGAGCTTGGGGCCGAAACGGTCGGTCAACCGTCCCGAGATGGGCGCGCCGATGCCCGACGCGAGGCCGAGGACGATGACGAAGTAGCCACCGGTTCCCGTGGGCATCCGCAGCGCGTTCTCGGCGAGCTGGGGGACGAAGACGACCGCCATGAGCACCGCGCCGGCGAGCAGCGACAGGACGAGGATGAGCCCGATGCCGCGGTCGGTGAAGTACTTCAGGTTGAGGACGGGGTCGGCCGCGCGTCGCTCGGCGAGGACGAACAGCGGCAGCGCGACGAGGCAGCCGACGAGGAACGGCCAGACGTCCGGGGAGGCCAGCGAGGCGCCGAAGTCGAAGAAGTCGAGGTTCTTGATCCCGTACAACAGCGACAGGATGATGCCGACGAGCAGGAACGTGCCGACGATGTCGAGCGGTTTCGTCTTCTCGACGGCGGGGTTCGGCAGCACGAACCACCCGATGACGACGATGGCGACGGCGATCGGCAGGTTGACGTAGAAGATCCACTGCCAGTTGTGCGACCCGACGATGTCGAGGATGAGCGAGCCGGCCGAGGCTCCGAAGACGTTGGCGATGCCGAAGACGGCACCGACGAGGCCGAGGGCCATGCCGCGCTTCTCCTCGGGAACCTCCGAGCCGATCTCGGCGGTGGCGATCGGGAGGATGCCGCCGCCGCCGATGGCCTGGATGGCGCGGGCGATGATGAGCATCTCGAAGCTGCCGACGTCCTGGGCGAGCCCGCAGAGCAGCGAGCCGATCCCGAAGATGGCGATGGAGACGAGGAAGATCGGCTTGCGTCCGCGACGGTCGGCCAGCTTGCCGACCACCGGGATGGCGGCGGCGTAGGCGAGGGTGTAGATGGTGATCATCCAGATGCCGAGCGAGTCGTCGACTCCCAGATCCTTGGCGATCAGCGGACGGGCCGGGGTGATGATGCCGGTGTCGAGGGCGCCCATGAGGATGCCCAGCAGATAGAGCACCATGGGCCCTGCCCAGCCGTTGCGTCGTGTCACACGGGAAGGCTACCCAATCTTTCAATCACTGAAAGACCTAGCCCCGGGCCACGCGCTCCTCGTGGGGAGGGAATGCGCAAGATTACTCACGAGGTCGCCCAGGAATCTCGCACACACCCGGAGTTCCTCGTCGGTGTAGGAGGCGAGCGCGTCGGAGTGCGCGCGTCCCAACGGCCCGAAGAACGCGACGGCGACGTCATGGCCGTGCGGGGCGATGCGCAGCACGACCCGGCGTCCGTCCCGTTCGTCGCGTTCGCGCGTGACGTGGCCCGACGCGACCAGCCGATCCACCGAGTAGGTGACGGCTCCCGGGCTCAGGCTGAGAGCTTGCGCGAGCGTCAGCGGCGTCAGAGGGGAGGAGGCGAGTTCGGCCTCATAGATCAGCGAGAGCGCCCTGAAGTCGGTCGAATGCAGCCCCTGCTCGGCCGCGTACACATGCCCGATGCGTTCGCTCACCAACGCGAGCGACCGCACGTACTGTGCGATCACCCCCACGAGTTCCTCGTGCCCGGACTCCATGACACGGATACTAGCCAGCCACCCCGGTGCCCCGTCCGGGCCCGCCCCCGGCGCGTGCGATCCGCGCGAATCCACCGCGCCGGCCGGCGAACCGCGGGAAACTGATCGGGCGACCGCGGGGGCCGTGCGGCCGGCGACGATGCCGCGACGCGTCCGGATCGCTCACGGTCTCAGGACGAAAGGCGCGTGGCACGTGAAGATCGATTGGCAGCTCATGCTCGGCGGCATCTTCCAGGCGTTGCAGCCCTCCCTTCCGTACCTGCTGCTGCTGTTCCTGTTCGGCGCCGTGGCGACGTGGCCGATCCCGGGACGAGGGCCGGGGTTCTTCCCGACGCGGGACGTCTGGCGGGGCTTCAAGTTCGACTCGCGACGCGTCGTCCTGGAGCGCTGCGGAGGGCGGTGTGAAGGCGCGGTCTTCCTCGCGTGGGGACGATGCGACGAACCGGCCACCGAGGTCGACCACATCTATCCGTGGTCGAAGGGGGGCCCCACGACGGCGGGCAACGGCCAAGGACTGTGCGCCGGTCACAATCGCCGCAAGTCGGCCATGACCCCGCCGTGGTGGTACGTCCGCTCGTTGGAGAAGCGGCGCCGCGCCTACTTCCCCGACGGCGTGAGCGTCCGCGTCGTTGCGCGGATGACCCCCGAGGACAAGGCGCTACGGGCGGCCTGGGTGGCAAGGCGCAGGTGAGTCGACACCGGCCCACGGGTGTCCCCTTGGGCCTCCGACTGACGTAGGCCCGCCCAGGGCCGATCCTGTCGCTTTGCCGGACCACCGGACGGGACGGGTTTCCGGACGTAGAGTCGACGGCGAGGTGCCCACCTTCACGAGAAGACCTACGTCGCGACGAGGGGGCCGCATGAACAGGTTGACTCTGGGCGTCATGGGACGCTCACGCAAGGAGAACGAGCGGCGGCTGCCCCTGCATCCCGCCCACCTGCGGGGGAGGCACGACGCCCTGCGGAGACACGTCTTCCTCGAACACGGCTACGGTCGGGAGTTCGGCTTGTCGGACGACCAGTTGTCGGGTTCGGTCGCCGGACTGCGGAGCCATGCGGAACTGCTCGACGAATGCGACATCATCCTCCAGCCCAAGCCGCTGCACGACGACATCGCCGAATTGCGCGCCGGCCAGGCCTTCCTCGGATGGTCGCACTG
>JAEWIK010000391.1 GCA_023387135.1 Actinomycetes bacterium
GAGCAGGCCGAGCGCGAAGAACGTCCCGGTGCTGAGCAGGCTGCCGGGGTTGTTGAGGAGGTCGTTGACCAGCGAGTAGACGCCGATCAGGACGGCGGCGACGAGCGGGCCCCCGGGGATGAGGTCGACGATCCCGAACAGCACCGTCACTCCCCACACGGCGAAGTTGCTGCCGCTGGAGCCACGCCTGCCGAGGAAAGCCCTGATGGTGTCGTCCCCGGGCCCGGACGCGACCAGCCGGGGCAGGCCGAGGATCCCCACCCGCACCCTCTCGAGCCTCGCCGTCTGGTCCGCCACCCACGGCAGCAGGATGACCCCCACGATCCCCGCGACCAGGGCGAGCACACCGGTGACGATGGAGGTCGCGCAGTACAGCACCGACCGCCACGCCAGGCCGTTGCCCAGGATGGCGAGCGGGTTGAAGGGGATGGCGAGCCGGCGCCTCAGGTCGGCCTCGAAGGCCTCCCTGGCGGCCTGGTCGTCGACTGTCACCGGTTCAGCCTACGGAGCCGGCCGGTCCCGCACAGTAGTGCTGGCGCTACCAGCGGTCTCGTTCCCGCACCAGTGTGCGAGAGCCCCGCGCGCACTGGAATGGAGACCATGACAGCGCCCTCCGCAGCGGCAGCAGTGCCGCGCTCTCTCTCAGTTGCACCTCCAGCCCTCGTCGCCCGCGACATCTCCATGACCTTCGGTGCCGACACCGGCCAGCCGGTCAAGGCGCTGGACGGGGTGTCGGTCACCATTCCCGCCGGCCAGTCGGTGTCGATCATGGGCCCCTCGGGCTCCGGCAAGTCGACCCTGCTGCACTGCCTGGCGGGGATCCTGCGGCCCGACAGCGGCGACGTCAGCCTCGGCGCCGAACCCGTCTCGCTGGCAGGGGACGCCGCCCGCTCGGCGCTGCGGCGGCGGCACTTCGGCTTCGTCTTCCAGGACGGGCAACTGCTGGCCGAGCTTCCGGCGGACGAGAACGTCGCGCTGCCGCTCATGCTCAACGGCGTCGGCAGGCGCACGGCGCTCGCCGAGGCCCGCCACTGGCTGGCGCGGCTCGGCCTGGCGGGCATGGAACGCAGGCGCCCGGGGCAGCTCTCCGGCGGCCAGGCGCATCGCGTCGCCATCGCGCGGGCGCTCGTCCACACCCCTGCCGTCGTCATGGCCGACGAGCCCACGGGCGCGCTCGACCAGGCGACCGGCGCCGAGGTGATGGAGGTGCTCACCACCGCCACGTCGATGATCGGGGCCTCGCTCGTGGTCGTGACCCACGACGCCCAGGTGGCGGGCTGGTGCGGTCGCCACCTCACCATCGTGGACGGCAGGATCCACGCCGACGAGACGGTGCCGGGGAGCCTGCTGTGACGGGGACCACGTCGCGACTGCCTGTCGGCAGCCTCGCCCTCATGCTCCTGCGCGGCAGGGCCGCCGCGGGCCGCGCGGTGATCGACGTCCTCGCTGTCGCCACCTTCGCGCTGACGAGTTCCCTGCTGCTCAGCGTCGTCGCCGGCGCCAGGGCGTTCCACGCCCGCGAGGCACACCCGCCGGCGGCCTTCGTCCAGAAGCTCGGCGACCAGGCGGCCCAGGGCGTCGGGCAGCTCCCCATGTGGACCTTCCTGGCCGTCGGCGCCGCCCTGCTGCTCGTCGTCCCGCTGCTCACCCTCAGCTCGGCGGCGGCCAGGATGGGCGCGCTGGGACGCGACCAGCGCCTCGCCACCCTCAGGCTGCTCGGGGTCTCCTCAGGCGGCGCCGTGCTGCTGGCGGCCACCGAGACGATGGCGGCCGCGGTGATCGGCTGCGTGCTCGGGACCCTCGGCTACCTGGCGCTGCTGCCGGTCTGGACGCGCCTGGTCTTCCAGGAGACGCCGCTCACGGTCCCGGAGATGCTGCTGCCCGCGAGCTGGATCGCCGTCGTGCTGGCGGCGGTCGTGCTGCTGGCGGGGGCCGCCGCCGTGGCGGGACTGCGCGAGGTGAGGATTTCCCCGCTCGGGGTGGCCCGCCGCACCGGTCGCCGGAGGCTGCGCTGGCAGCGGCTGCTGCTCGTCCCGGCCATCCTGGTCGCGTGGGTGGCGCTCGCCCCGCTGCTGGACTTCACGCGCGCGACGGCGTTCGCCGTCGGTGCCACCTTCGTCGCGCTCACCTGCTTCATGGGGGTGGTGAACCTGATAGGTCCGCTCGTGCTGCAACTGGCCGGGCAGGTCATGGTGCGCAGCAACTCGACTCCCGCCCTGCTCGCGGGGCGACGGCTGCTCGACGACCCGCGGGGCGCCTGGCGGAGCGTGGCGGGGCTGGCCTTCGTCGGCTTCACGGGTGGCTCGCTCATCGCGCTGCCGACCGTGGCCGACCCTGCCGACAGGCTCGGCACGATCCTCATCGCCGACATCAGGACGGGGACGCTGCTCACGCTGGTCATCGCCTTCGTCGTGGCGGCCGCCTCGACGGCGCTCAACCAGGCAGTCGGCGTGCTCGACAGGCGCGCGACCCTCGTCCAACTCGACCACGCGGGCGCCCAGCGCTCGCTCGTCCACGACACCCGCAGGCGGCAGGTGCTGGTGCCGACCGCCATCGCCTCGCTCGGATCGGCGGGGCTGGCGGCGGCGTTCTTCATGACGCTCGGGGCGACCAGCGGGATCGCCGGCGACATCACCGGGCCCGGCGCGCTGGCGGTGGTGCTCGCCCTCGGGCTGGCGCTCGTGGTGGGGGCGAGCGAGAGTTGCAGGCCGCTCGTCAGGGGCATCCTCGCGGGGGCGGGGCCCCGGGTCGACTGAGCCGCTGCAGGCCCGTCGGGACTCGATCGCGACCCGGCGGGCCGTCCTGCGCACGGACGAGGTGTGGAGCGACCGATCAGGGGATCAGTGGGCGGCCTCGTGCCACGACCGCCCGGTGCCGACCGACACCTCGAGCGGCACCGCCAGGTCGACGGCATGGCCCATCTTGTCGCGGACGAGCGTCTCGACGTCCTGCAGTTCGCCGGGAGCTACCTCGAACACGAGTTCGTCGTGCACCTGGAGCAGCATGCGGCTCTTCAGCCCCTGGCGGGCGAGCGCCGTCTCCACGTCCAGCATGGCGACCTTGATGATGTCGGCGGCCGAGCCCTGGATCGGGGCGTTGAGCGCCATCCGCTCCGCCATCTCGCGGCGCTGCCTGTTGGAGCTCGTCAGGTCGGGCAGGTAGCGACGCCTGCCGAGGATCGTCTGGGTGAAGCCCGTCTTGCGCGCCTCGTCCACGATGTCGTGCAGGTAGTCGCGGACGTGCCCGAAGCGCTCGAAGTACTCCTCCATCAGGCCGCGGGCCTCCGACACCTCGATCTTGAGCTGCTGGGAGAGCCCGAACGCCGACAGGCCGTAGGCGAGGCCGTAGTTCATCGCCTTGATCTTCGCCCGCTGGGCAGTCGTCACCGAGTCGGGCGCCACCCCGAAGACGCGGGACGCCATCACAGTGTGGAAGTCGGCCCCCGAGGTGAAGGCCTCGATCAGGCCCGCGTCCTCCGAGGCGTGCGCCATGATCCGCATCTCGATCTGGGAGTAGTCGGCCGTGAGCAGGGTCTCGTAGCCATGGCCCACGACGAAGCCCTCCCTGATGCGCCTGCCGTCCTCGGTGCGGATCGGGATGTTCTGCAGGTTGGGGTCGGTGCTGGACAGCCTGCCGGTCGCGGCGATCGTCTGGACGTAGGTGGTGTGGATGCGCCCGTCGTCGGCCACCGACTTCAGCAGCCCGTCCACCGTCTGCCGCAGCCTGATCTGGTCGCGATGCCGTAGCAGGAAGGCGAGGAAAGGATGCTCGGTGCGGGCGAACAGGGTCTCGAGCGCCTCGGCGTCGGTCGTGTAGCCGGTCTGCGTGCGCCGGGTCTTCGGCATGCCGAGCTCGTCGAACAGCACAGTCTGGAGCTGCTTGGGCGAGCCGAGGTTGATCGAGTGCCCGATGACGGCGAAAGCGTCCTGCTCGGCGCGGGCAACCTCGGTGTCGAAGTCGCTCCGCAGGCGTTCGAGATGGTCGA
>JAEWIK010000069.1 GCA_023387135.1 Actinomycetes bacterium
GGCACCACAAGCAGAAGGGGCCGTCCGAGCGCGGCCGCCAGGGTGGCTCTCGCGAGTTCCGTCGCAAGTCCGGCGGGTAGAGCCCCCACCTCACGGTGCCCGCGGGGTAGCCGGGCTCTTGTCGGGGGCCGCGCCAGCAACCCCTGGAGCAGCGCAACTAGAGCAGCGGGAGCTGCGTCCTCGGGACGAGGCCCTCGGTGGCGAGCTGGGCGTAGGCGAACGGCAGCAGCGGACGGATGACGTCCTCGTCGAACGGCCATTCGCCGGCCTCGTAGGCGGACTCGAGCCTGACGCCGCGCTTGATCAGGTACTCGACCTGCCCGTACACGGCCGAGATGCGTGCGCGCTGTTCGAAGCCGAAGAACCTGTCGACCTGCCGGCCGTGCCCGGGGATCACGACGGTGTTCTCGTCGACGAGTCCCAGGATGCCGTCGACGGCGCTCGGCCAGTCCTTGAAGAAGGAGTCGGGCCCGAACGACGGCGGCGCGGACTCTTCCAGCAGGTCTCCGGCGAACACCGTGTTGGCCTCGGGCACTATCGCCACGATGTCGCCCTCGGTGTGCCCGCGTCCGAAATGGACGAGTTCCACCCTCCTGCCGCCCGGGTCGACGACGCGGGCCAGCGAGAACGGGTGACTCGGCGCCACGAGGTCCCCGGCGGCGACGCCGTGCGCCGCGGCGTCGGACGCCAGCGCGGGGTCGGAGAGCCGGGCGACGAGGGTCTCGTGGCCGTACGTGGAGACGTCGGCGAAGGCTGCCAGCCCGAAGAAGTGGTCCCAGTGCCAGTGGGTGACTGCCGCCGCCCTGACGGGCACTCCCGCGACCGCCTCCGCGGCGCGCCGGATCGCGGCGCCCTGGGCCGGCGACGACCCGGTGTCGACCACCAACGCCGACTCATCGCCGACGACGAGTCCGACGTTGACCCCCGCCGGCTCGGCGACGGCGACGAACACCGAATCGGCGACAGGCTTGAACTCGCTCAGGCTCGCTTCTGGCACCGCCCCAGCGTAGTGGAGCCTGGTCGCGCCACCCTCTTGACTCAGGCGTCACGGCGACGGTTACCGTGTCGGTGCGGCGGCGTCCCGCGGGGGAGCCGCGACCTGGGAGGCGGCTGATGAGCGAAGACGGCTGGAAAGAGTTCCTCACCGCGGACGGCGTGCAGGACTGGGTGGTGGTGCACGGTGGACCGACCGCCGTGTTCAGGACGGGCTCGCTCGCGGCGGCAGGGGAACTGGTGGCGGCAATCGGGTCGCTGCCGGGGCTGGCAGGGACGCGGGTGGCGCTCACCGCGACCGACTCCCAGGTGACGGTGCGGCTCACCCGCGAGCTGTGGTTCATCGAGGCGCACCACATCGACCTGGCGCGGACGATCTCCGCGCTCGCGGAGCAGCACGGTGCGACGGCCGACAGGAGTCTCGTCCAGGAGGTGCAGGTCGCCGTCGCCGCCCAGCCCGACAGCCTCGACCTCGGGTTCTGGCGGGCCGTGCTGGGCTACGCCCCGCTCGCCGAGGACAACGGACTCGACCCGCTCGCCCACGGCTCGACCTTCTGGATGCAGGAGCTCGACCCCGCCAAGCCGTTGCGCCACGCCATGCACATCGACGTGTCGGTCGCGCGTGAACAGGTGCAGTCGCGTCTCGATGCCGCGCTCGCGGCGGGCGGGACGATAGTCCACCAGACCAGGAACTACTGGACCCTCAGCGACAAGGCGGGCAACAAGGTGGACGTGACCGCCTGGCCCGACGGTTACCCCGACCCCGACCACCCCGAGCCCTGATCTCCTTCCCCTGCTCAGCGGCCCGCCCGGCGGCGCGCGGCACGCCTGTCGGCACGTGGTTGGTTCGCGTCCGCTGTAGACTGGCACTCAGCCCAAGAGAGTGCTAGAAGGCAGGCCTGTCCTCGGCAGCGGCCAGGCGAGGGAACCTGACGGGAGGTATCGACAATGCTTGACGACCGGAAGCTCGCGATCCTGCGGGCCATCGTCACCGACTACGTGTCGATGCGCGAGCCAGTCGGGTCCAAGGCGCTCGTCGAGCGGTACCGGTTGGACGTCTCGCCCGCCACCGTGCGCAATGACATGGCCGTCCTGGAGGAGGAGGGCTACATCACGCAGCCCCACACCTCGGCCGGTCGCATCCCCACCGACAAGGGCTATCGGCTCTTCGTCGACAGGCTGGGCGCGGTGAAGCCGCTCTCGCCCGCCGAACGGCGCGCCATCGAGACCTTCATGGCGGGAGCCCTCGACGTCGACGACATCGTCAGGCGGACCGTTAGGCTGCTCGCGCAGATCACGCAGCAGGTGGCGATAGTGCAGTACCCGATCGACCTCGGCTCGTCCATCAGGCACGTCGAACTCGTCACCCTCGGCGGCGGGCGTGCACTGACGATCGTCGTGACCTCGGCGGGTCGGGTCGAGCAGCGCTCGCTCGACATCGGCGGCGCCACCGACGAGGACGTCGCCGACCTGCGCGGCCGGCTGAACTGTTCGCTGCTCGGGCTCGCGTCGGATCGTGCGGCGGCCGCGCTGTCGACCATGATGGACGAGATCCCTGCCGACCTGCGTCCGCTGTGCGCGGTGGTCAGCGCCGCGATCCTCGACATCATCGGCACGGAGCGGTCGGGCAGGGTGGTGGTCGGCGGCGTCCCCAACCTCACGCGCTTCTCCGACCAGTTCGAGACGACGGTGAAGCCGGTGCTCGAAGCGCTGGAGGAGCAGGTGGTGCTGCTGCGGCTGCTCGGCGAGGCGTCCGGCGACGACGTGACGGTGAGGATCGGGCACGAGAACCCCTACGAGTCCCTGCAGTCGACCTCGGTGGTGGCCAGTGCCTATGGCACGTCGGCCGACGCGTGGGCGACCTTGGGTATCGTCGGACCGACACGGATGGACTACCCCTCGACAATGGCTGCGGTGCGCGCCGTGGCCCGCTACGTCGGCCGGTTCCTGGCAGAAGGATGAGCGTGACGACTGATTACTACGAGGTGCTCGGCGTCCCCCGCGACGCCAGCACCGAGCAGATCAAGAAGGCCTATCGCAAGCTCGCGATGAAGTACCACCCGGACGTCGCTGACGATCCGGGCTCCGCCGACAAGTTCAAGGAGATCGGCGAGGCCTACGAGGTGCTCCACGACCCGAACAAGCGCGCGATGTACGACAGGGGCGGCGACCCGCTCTCCGGCAACGGCGGGTTCGGCGGCTTCGGCTTCCCCGGCGGAGCGGGCTTCGACTTCACCAACCTCGTGGACGCCATGTTCGGCGCGCAGGCGAGCAGTCGCGGCCCCAGGTCGCGCACCCGACGCGGACAGGACGCGCTCGTCAGGCTCAACCTCACCCTCTCCGAGGCGGCCTTCGGCGTGACCAAGCCGCTGCGGGTCGACACCGCAGTGATCTGCCCGAAGTGCAACGGGTCCGGCGCCGACGCGGGCACCGAACCCGTGACCTGCCAGACCTGCCACGGCCAGGGCGAGGTCACGCAGGTGCAGCGCTCCTTCCTCGGCGACATCCGCACCACGCAGGCCTGCCCGACCTGCCGCGGCTACGGGACGGTGATCCCGCACCCGTGCGGTGAGTGCTCGGGCGAGGGCAGGGTCCGCAGCCACCGCACCATCAACGTGAAGATCCCCGCGGGAGTGAGCAGCGGCAACAGGATCCACCTCGACTCCCAGGGCGAGGTCGGCCCGGGCGGTGGTCCGGCCGGCGACCTGTACGTCGAACTGACAGTGCAGGCCCACGAGATCTTCCGCCGCAACGGCGACGACCTGGAGGTCGTCGTCAAGGTGCCGATGACCGCCGCGGCGCTCGGCACCGAGGTCACTCTCGACACCCTGGAGAAGGAACGCGACGACCTCGACCCCGGCGAGGCGACTGTCGAGGTGACGATCCCGGCCGGCACGCAGTCGGGCACCAGGATCGCCATCCCCGGCAAGGGCGTGCCGCGATTGCGGGGCGGCGGCCGCGGCGAGCTGGGGGTCACGCTGCTCGTGCAGACTCCCACCAAGCTCGACGACGTGCAGCGCGACCTGCTGCGGCAGCTCGCGGACCTGAGGGACGAGGCCCGTCCCGAGGTCTCGGCGTCGAAGCAGAAGGGTGGCGGCGTGCTGGGCTGGCTCAAGGAGACGTTCTCATGACCGAACCCCTGTTCCTGGCCGACCTCGACAACCCCCAGCCCGGCGGCAGCGTCGAGCTGACGGGGGAGGAGGGACGGCACGCGGTCTCGGTCCGCCGGCTCCGCGTCGGCGAGGTCATCTGGATCGCCGACGGCGCCGGGACGGCCGTCAGGGGCCCGGTCTCCGAGCTCGGCAAGAACAGGCTCACCGTCACGGTCGACGAGGTCGTGCACGACCCGGCAGGGCCCGTGCGGTACGTCGCCGTGCAGGCGCTGCCCAAGGGCGAGCGTGCCGAGCAGGCGGTCGACATGCTGACCGAGCTGGGGATCGACGAGATAGTGCCGTGGCAGTCCGAGCGCTCGGTCGTGAGGTGGACGCCCGAACGCGTGGAGCGGGGGCTCACCCGCTGGCGCGCCGCCGCGCGGGAGGCGGCCAAGCAGTCCCGCAGGTTCAGGGTGCCGATCGTGAGCGCGCCGCTGACCACCGAGGAGATCGCGCTGCGCATCAAGCAGACGGCGCTCACCGTGGTGCTGCACGAGACCGCCTCCGAACCGCTCGCGCGGCTCGGCATGCCGGGCAGCGGCGAGATCATGTTCATCGTCGGCCCCGAGGGCGGCCTGACCGACGCCGAGGTCGCCGCCTTCGAAGAGGTGGGCGGAAAGGTCGTGCTCATCGCCGACACCGTGCTGCGCACCTCGACAGCAGGGGTCGTGGCGCTCGCACAGCTCCAGGCCCTCGCCGCCCGTGACGCCACCTGACGTGACAGTGGCAGGCGACACCCTGCCCGCGGCCGCGGGGACCGCCGCAGCGTCGGCGGACGCCTTCGGGTTCACCCCCGGCACGTTCCTGCCCGAGGGCCAGGGCCGCACCGGCGTCATCACGACCCCGCACGGCGAGATCCACACCCCGGCCTTCATCGCCGTCGGCACCAAGGCGACGGTGAAGGCGGTGACGCCCGAAGCTGTCGCCGCGCTCGGTGCTCAGGCGGTGCTCGCGAACGCCTACCACCTCTCGCTGCAGCCGGGCTCGGACATCGTGGACGCCGCCGGCGGGCTGGGAGCCTTCATGAACTGGCCGGGGCCGACCTTCACCGACTCCGGCGGTTTCCAGGTGATGAGCCTGGGCGTGGGCTTCAAGAAGGTGCTCGCCATGGACACCGTCGGCCTGGCCGACGACGACGTGATCGCCGAGGGCAAGCAGCGGCTTGCACACGTCGACGACGACGGCGTGACGTTCAGGTCTCACCTCAACGGCGACCTGCTCAGGTTCACCCCCGAGGTGTCGATGAGGATCCAGCACGAGCTGGGCGCCGACATCATGTTCGCCTTCGACGAGCTGACGACCCTCATGAACACCCGCCGGTACCAGGAGGCGTCGGTGGAGCGCACCCACGCCTGGGCCCGGCGCTGCCTGGCCGAGCACCTGCGCCTCACTAAGGAGCGTTCCGACAAGCCCTATCAGGCCCTCTTCGGGGTCGTGCAGGGAGCGCAGTACGAAGACCTCCGCCGGCGCGCGGCGCGCGACCTGGCGGCGCTCGACGTGGAGGGGCGGCACTTCGACGGCTACGGCATCGGCGGCGCGCTGGAGAAGGAGAACCTCGGGACTATCGTCGGCTGGGTCAGTTCCGAACTGCCGGTCGACAGGCCACGGCACCTGCTCGGGATCTCCGAGCCTGACGACTTCTTCGCCGCCGTCGCCGCCGGTGCCGACACCTTCGACTGCGTCATGCCGTCCCGGGTGGCCCGCAACGGCGCGCTGTACACCGCCGAGGGCAGGTTCAACGTCGTGACCGCCGCGAACCGGCGCAACTTCGGCCCGATCGACCCCGACTGTGACTGCTCCACCTGCGCGCACTACACCAGGGCCTACCTGCACCACCTCTTCAAGGCCAAGGAGATGCTGGCCTCGACGCTCTGCACGATCCACAACGAGCGCTTCACCGTCAGGTTGGTGGACGACATCAGGGCGAGCATCGAGCGGGGCGAGTTCGACGCCTTCAGGACCGAGTTCCTCGGCAGGTTCTACTCCTCGACGCGCTAGGCCGGTGGCGCCGCGGTCCGACTGCCGCCGGCCCGCAGCGACGCGGCGACGAGCGGCCCGGGACCCGACGCCGCCCGGTGTGGCAGCATTCAGGCGTGGGCTTCACCTACCAGCCAGGCGCCGGCACCGCGGTGTGCGGGCCCGTGCTGGCCGCGCTCGTCTCGCTCAAACCCACCCATCCGCTCGTGAGCAGGCTGGCCTCGACGGCGGCGACGGCGTCGTCGGCGGACTCGCTGGTGGAGATCCTGTTGTCGCCGGGGCTGCGGGCGGTGAGCGACTTCCTCATCCTGGAACGTGGGGCCGGCGGGCCGCGCGTCGTGGTGCGCGGGAGCTACGCCGCCGAGTTGCCCGGAGGCGAACGGGTGACGGGCTCGGGCCTGCTCACCGACGTCACGCTCCCGGACGGGACCGAGATCGACGCCCACACCGGCCCCGCCCCGACGGGGATCAGGCTTCCGCTCGGTGAGGGAGTGGTGCTCGCCGACAGGATCTGGCTCGACGCCGACGACTCCGTGCCGCTCCCTGCCGCGGAGGCCGAGCCCGTGACCGACCTGCTGGCCGCGGCCCCGGCGGGTGCCGCCCAGGCCGAGACGTGGGCGGCGCTGCCCGAACCGGTCCGGACGGGGCCGATGGTGACGGCGGCGGTGTGCGAGGCAGGCCACCTCAACCCTCCCTACACCGGCCTCTGCAGGATCTGCCACCAGCCGATCGGCGTCCAGCGCACTATCGAGGTCGAGCGCCCGTCCCTGGGAGTGCTGCGGCTCTCCACCGGCGAGACGGTGAGGCTGGACTCCGGCGTCGT
>JAEWIK010000046.1 GCA_023387135.1 Actinomycetes bacterium
TCGTCACGGTCCGCGGACGGGGGCTGCTGCGCGGCGTCGTGCTGGCCGACGACATCGCCCCGGCGGCGGCGGACGCCGCCCTGGAGGCCGGCTACGTCATCAACGCCCCGCGTCCGAACGTGTTGCGGCTCGCGCCGCCGCTGGTGATCGAGCAGGCACAGCTCGACGGGTTCGTCGCCGCCCTGCCCGGGCTGCTGGACGGTGCCCGATGACGGACGTCAGGGCTCCGCTCACGAAATCGGCACGGCAGGCGAGGATCACCGAGCTCATCGAGCACTCGTCGGTCTCCAGCCAGGGCGACCTCGTCCAGCGGCTCGCTGACTCCGGCGTGGTGGTCACCCAGGGGACGCTCAGCAAGGACCTGCTGGAACTCGGTGCCGTGAGGGTGCGGACGTCGGACGGCCAGTTCAGGTACGCGCTGCTGGCCAGCGACAGCCCCGCGGCGGCCACCACCGTCGCGCTGACCAGGCTCGCCCGCCTGTGCGGCGAGCTGCTGCTGTCGGCCGAGGGCTCGGCGAACCTGACTGTGCTGCGGACGCCTCCCGGCGCCGCGCAGTTCTTTGCCTCCGCCATCGACAAGGTGGGCTGGGACTCGATCCTCGGCACCATCGCCGGCGACGACACCGTCGTCGTCATCACACGGGATCCCGCGGGCGGGGCGGCCATGGCCGAGAGCCTGCTCGCACTGCACGCCAACTGACCGAGGACTGCGCATGGACTCATCGATCGCCGGAGGACGGCTCTGGGGCGGACGCTTCGAGGGAGGGCCGGCGGAAGCGATGTTCGCGCTCAGCAAGTCGACCCAGTTCGACTGGCGCCTGGCGCGTCACGACCTGGCGGGCTCCCGCGCGCACGCCAGGGCTCTCGCGCGTGCGGGCCTGCTCACGGACGAGGAGCTCGCCGCGATGCTGGCCGGGCTCGACACCCTCGAACAGGACGTCGCCTCGGGTGCCTTCGTCGCCGCCGAGACCGACGAGGACGTGCACGGCGCCCTGGAACGCGGCCTCATCGAGCGGGTGGGCGCCGAACTGGGCGGAAGGCTGCGCGCCGGCCGTTCTCGCAACGACCAGATCGCCACCCTGATCCGGCTCTACCTCAGGGACGCCAACGCCGTGCTGGCCGGCGACGTCGCCGCCGTGGTCGAGGCGCTCGCCGGGCAGGCCGAGGCCAACCTCGGGGCGATCATGCCCGGACGGACCCACCTGCAGCACGCCCAGCCGATCCTCCTCAGCCACCACCTGCTCGCCCACGCGTGGCCACTGGTGCGCGACCTCGAACGGTTGCGCGACCTGGGCCGCCGGTTGGCGGTGTGCCCGTACGGCTCCGCGGCGCTGGCGGGCAGCTCGCTCGGCCTCGACCCGGAGGCGGTCGCGGCCGACCTCGGGTTCGCGGGCAGCGTCCCGAACTCGATCGACGGCACCGCCGCCAGGGACCTGGTCGCCGAGGAGGCGTACGTGCTGGCCCAGATCGCCGTCGACGTCTCCCGGCTCAGCGAGGACGTCATCTTGTGGGTCACCCACGAGTTCGGCTTCGCCAGGCTCGACGACGCGTGGTCGACGGGCAGCTCGATCATGCCGCAGAAGAAGAACCCCGACGTCGCCGAGCTCGCCCGCGGCAAGGCCGGCAGGCTGATCGGCAACCTCGCGGGACTGCTCGCGACCCTCAAGGGGCTGCCGCTGGCGTACAACCGCGACCTGCAGGAGGACAAGGAGCCGATCTTCGACGGCCTCGACCAGCTGGCGGTGCTGCTGCCCGCCGTCGCGGGCATGGTGGCCACCCTCACGTTCGACGTCGACAGGATGGGCAGGCTGGCGCCGCAGGGCTTCTCGCTGGCGACGGACGTCGCCGACTGGCTCGTGCGGCAACGGGTGCCGTTCGCGTCGGCCCACGAGATAGCAGGGGCGGCGGTGAAGTACTGCGAGGCCCGCGGTATCGGGCTGGACGAGCTGAGCCCCGCCGACCTCGCCGACATCGCTCCCGAGCTGGGCGAAGGGGTGCTCGCGGTGCTCACTGTCGAGGGTTCTGTCGCGGCGCGCGCGGGGCGCGGCGGGACGGCCCCCGCGGCGGTCGCCGCCCAACTCGCCGAGCTGCGGGCGACCGCGGCGGCGCTCGTCTCCTGAGAGCCCCGCGGCGGAGGCAACCCTCCGCGGACGGTTAGGCTTAGCGACCGTGAACGCGGTACTCGACGAACTGGCCTGGCGCGGCTTCATCGCGCACTCCACCGACCCGGACGCCCTGCGCGCCCGCTTCGACGCGGGACCCGTCACCTTCTATGTGGGGTTCGACCCGACTGCCCCCAGCATCCACATGGGCAACCTCGTGCAGCTCATGCTGGCCAGGCACTTGCAGGCGGGCGGCCACAAGCCGATCCTGCTCGTCGGAGGCTCGACGGGGCTGATTGGGGACCCGAAGCAGAGCTCCGAGCGCGTCCTGAACCCCCGGGAGCTGGTCGCGGAGTGGGTCGACAGGATCAGGCAGCAGGTGAGCAAGTTCGTCGACTTCACGGGCGAGCACGGCGCCGTCGTCGTCAACAACTACGACTGGACGGCCGAGCTCTCCACCCTCGACTTCCTGCGGGACATCGGCAAGCACTTCAGCGTCAACAGGATGCTCGACCGCGAGGTCATCAAGGCCCGGCTGGAATCGGGCATCTCGTACACGGAGTTCTCCTACGTCCTGCTGCAGTCGCTCGACTACCTCGAGCTGCACCGCCGGCACGGGTGCGAGTTGCAGACCGGCGGCTCCGACCAGTGGGGCAACATCACGGCGGGAGTCGATCTCATCCGGCGGGCCGAGGGTGCCCGGGTCCATGCGCTGGCGACCCCGCTGCTGACGAAGGCTGACGGCACCAAGTTCGGCAAGACCGAGTCCGGGACGGTGTGGCTGGACCCCGCCATGACGTCGCCCTACGCGTTCCACCAGTTCTTCCTCAACGCCGAGGACGCGAAGGTGGGGGAGTACCTGAGGATCTTCACGTCCAGATCCCGCGAGGAGATCGCCGACCTGGAACGCCAGAGCGTCGAGGCGCCCCACCTACGGGCAGCCCAGCGGGCCCTGGCCGACGACATCACCGATCTCGTGCACTCGCCTGCAGAACGGCAGGCGGCCACGGCCGCCGCCGCGGCGATCTTCGGCAGGGGAGACCTCACGACCCTGGGCCCGCCCGTGCTGGACGCCGTCGCGCGCGAGCTGGGGGCGGTCGAACTGCGACGCGGAAGCGAATTGCCCAGCGTCGTCGACGTCTTCGCCGCCGCCGGTGTGGTGGCGAGCAGGTCGGCGGCCATCCGGGCTATCGATGAAGGCGGCGCTTACCTGAACAACATCAAGGTCACGGACTCTCGTGCCGTGCTGTCGGAAAGCGATCTGCTCGCCGGCAGGTACGTCATTGTTCGGCGCGGGAAACGGACGGTGGGAGCCGTGTCGGTGGTCGCGTGAGGCGGGCCGGGCGCGACACGCCCGGGATCCCTGCCGATTTGACCCTGCCACCCTCGCCGCGTAATGTTCATCAAGCGCTGCCGGTGAAACGGACGGGCCAGGGAAGACCTGGCAAGGCCGGATCGGAGCGCCGAATCCACCACTGACAAGGCCGGATACGGTGTGCGCCCATGCCAGGGCCCGCCAAGATCCGAACTTCGTCACGGGCGGAGGGGTGAGGAAGCCGATTTGACATCGAACTCCTCACGAACTAAAGTAAGACGAGTTGCCCCAAGCAGCGGTGAAAGCCAAAGCGAGGTGCGCACCCGAAACTTGAGAACTCAACAGCGTGCTTAAAGTCAATGCACAATAATAGCGCTATAAAGCGCAAAACAAACCCCGTCTCGGGGGCCTGACTTCGTGTCAAGTAACCGAAACGGATTCCTTTGATTATTGAGCAGATTCAGCAATGAGTCTGCGTCAGTGTCAAGCGCAAAGTTGACGACAACAGGGCTTATGAGCCCACAGTCGAAATTTTTCAACGGAGAGTTTGATCCTGGCTCAGGACGAACGCTGGCGGCGTGCTTAACACATGCAAGTCGAACGGTGAAGCGGAGCTTGCTCCGCCGATCAGTGGCGAACGGGTGAGTAACACGTGAGCAACCTACCCTTGACTCTGGGATAACAGTTGGAAACAGCTGCTAATACCGGATCCGACCTTCCAGGGCATCCCGGAAGGTGGAAAGCTCCGACGGTCAAGGATGGGCTCGCGGCCTATCAGCTTGTTGGTGGGGTAACGGCCCACCAAGGCGACGACGGGTAGCCGGCCTGAGAGGGCGACCGGCCACACTGGGACTGAGATACGGCCCAGACTCCTACGGGAGGCAGCAGTGGGGAATATTGCACAATGGGCGAAAGCCTGATGCAGC
>JAEWIK010000060.1 GCA_023387135.1 Actinomycetes bacterium
GGAGCATGCTCGACCTGGACGCGGAGCGCGCCCTTGCGCACGCCCGCCTGCGGCGTGACGGCCCCCTTTCGCCACTGCTGGTAGGCGCGGGCCACGCCGTCGTCCGCCAGACCTGTGGCGGACGTGGGCCGCGAGGCGTCTGTCTGGACGGAATGTGGGGTGCCGAGGGGTGGCAGGTCGACGTCGGTGTCGTCGTCGGGTGCGGCCTGGGCGGGGGCGGAGAAGATGCCTGCGAGCAGCACTGCCGCGAGGCCACTCGCAGCCAGACGTGAACGAGCGGTGCGGGCCATGGCCTGGTGCCCTTTCTGTGAGACCGGGTCACGCTAACGGAGCGGACTCGGTCTCCGACCAGAGCCGGGCACTGCCTACGTCATGCCGACGCAGGCGCTACGTCTCTCGAACCGTGCTACCTACGCGTTGGCGGGGTCGACGGACGGCGAAGCGTCGCCGTTGAGGCGACGGCGGGTGCGCCAGACCAGCAGCAGGGCGCCGAGGGCCGCCGACGCCAGCGAGCCGAGCAGGATGGCAGCCTTCAGCGCCTCCTCGTGGCCGGAGTCGGGGGGATAGGCGAGTTCCCCGATCAGCAGCGAGACGGTGAAGCCGATGCCCGCCGTGAAGGCCACCGCCAGCAGGTCGCGCCAGGAGACTGCGTCGTCGAGGCTGGCGTGGGTGAACCTGACGAGCAGCCAGGTGGCGACCATGATGCCGAGAGGCTTGCCGATCACGAGGCCGAGGAACACGCCCTGGGCGACGGGGTCGACGGCGGCGTGGCCGAGGTCGGACGGGCTCAACGGCACCCCGGCGGCGAAGAAGGCGAACAGCGGCACGGCGAGCCCCGCCGAGACCGGGTGCCAGCGATGCTCATAGCGCTCGGCGAGCGACTCGGGGCCCTGCTGCCTGGCGAGCACCACGGCGGGCACCGTGAAGCCGAGCGCGGCGCCGGCGATGGTGGCGTGTACTCCCGACTGGTGCATCGCGTACCAGGCCAGCACGGCGATCACCACCATGAGGACGGCGGGCGGCCGCCGCAACCGTGCCAGCACGGCGAAGGCGGCTATCGCCGCCGCGGCACCCAGCAGCCACAGGAAGCTCAGTCCGTGGGCGTAGAACACGGCGATGACGATGATGCCGAGCAGGTCGTCGGCGACGGCGAGGGTCAGGAGGAACGCGCGCAGGGCAGGCGGGAGTCGCTTCCCGAACAGCGTGAGAATGGCGACGGCGAAGGCGATGTCGGTGGCGACGGGGACGGCCCAACCGCCGAGGTCCCCGTCCGGGGCCACGACGTTGACCAGCGAGTACAGCAGCGCCGGGATCGCCATGCCGCCGACGGCGGCGATCACCGGCACGATGGCGGTCGAGAACCTGCGGAGCTGGCCGACGACGAGTTCACGCTTGAGTTCGAGGCCCACCACGAAGAAGAAGATCGTGAGCAGGCCGTCCTTCGCCCACTCGGCGAGGGTCAGGTCGAGGTGCAGGAAGCCCGGGCCGATCGTGAAGGCCCCGAGGTCGTGGTACGAGGCGGCCCAGGGGGAGTTGGCCCACACCAGCGCGATGGCGGTTCCGGCGGCCAGCAGGATGGCGGAGGAGTTCTCGTCGCGCAGCGTGTCGGCGAGGTTCGCCAGCGAGCCCGTCGTGATCCTGTCGAAGAGCCTGCGGGGCCAGGAGCCACCGGTCTCGTCATCGGAATCGTTCACGGGCAAGCTCATGCTGACCTTTCGACGGCGGGACTCCGGCCAGTTTACGGCTGTCGAGGGCGCCCGGGCTAACCCGCACGACCCGCCCGTCGGCGTCAGGAGGCGGCTCGATCCTTCCCGTCGGCTTGCGCTTGTTCGGCCAGGTCGGCGATGAGGCCGAGGGCGTTCTCCACCGTCTGGCGCAGGACCGCCTCCGGGTCGCCCTCCAGCCGCAGCAGCCGCGTTCCGGTGCCTGCCGCCGTGGCCCAGCCGAGGTAGACGGTGCCCGGCGCGTGCCCGTCCTGGGGATCCGGTCCTCCCACTCCCGTCGTGGAGACGGCGACGTCGGCGTCGAACATCCTGCGGGCGCGGTCCGCGAGGTGGGTGGCGCACTCGCTCGAACACGGATCGGTGCCGGGCGGCAGCCCGAGCAGCTTCTCCTTCGTGCGGGTGAAGTAGGCGACCACGCCGCCGGCGAACCACTCGCTGGCGCTCTCACCCTCTCCCAGCTTGGCGCAGAGGCTGCCGCTGGTCAGCGACTCGGCGACGGCGACCCTCACGCCGTCGCTGCCCGCACTCACGACGCGCTTCAGCGCCTTGCGGGTCTCGTTCACTGTCTCTCACCCCCGCGGCGGGACCGGCCCGCCGGTCTCACTGCTCGGTGGTGGCTTCTCGTGCCTGCTGAATCAGGCGGCTCATCAGTTCCTCCTCGCGCGCCGCCAGTTCGACGAGGCGGTCGCTGAAGCTGGAGGTCGGATCGCCGGGCTGGGCGTAGAGCGGGACGTCCTGGATGGCGGCGTCCACCTTCGTCAGCTCGGCGGCGAGGTCGCGCAGATTCTCTGTCATGCATGGGGTGTACCCCGTGAGGGGTGCACTATGCGAGCGGGCCTCGACAGCCTGGGGTGCTCCCGCTCAGCCGACGAGGAGAGATTGCCCGCCGTCGATCCACACTTCGGTGCCGGTGATGTGCGAGGCGGCGTCCGACAGCAGGAACGCGATGAGGTCGGCGACCTGCTCCGCGCTGCCCGGCTCCTTGCCGGTCAGCGGGATCTGTCCCTCGGGGTATTCCACCTTGCGGGCGAGCTTCTCGGTGTTCCGCTTCTCGGTGCTGTCCTCGATCTCGGTCTCGATGCTGCCGGGACAGACGACGTTCACCCTGATCGAGTCGCGCGCCAGTTCGACGGCAGCCATCTTGGCCAGCGCGACCTGCCCGGCCTTGCTCGAGCTGTACGCCGACGCGCCGCTGTTGCTGAAGACGCGCGTGCCGTTGACCGACGAGGTGATGACGACCCCGCCACCGCCGGCGGCGCGCAGCAGCGGCACGGCGTGGTGGAGGGTGAGGAACGTCCCCGTCAGGTTGACCGAGATGGTCCGCTCCCACTCCTGCGGGGTCAGTTCGTCGAGCGGCGCCCAGACGCCGTTGATGCCGGCATTCGCCACCACGAAGTCGAGCCGGCCCCACGTGTGGGTGATGTCGTCGAACAGAGCCTGCACGGCGTCGGCATCGCTGAGCTCGACACCGAAGGGGACTGCAGCTTCCCCTCCGCCGAGCTTGCCGGCGGCCTCGTCCGCGCTCTCCTGATCGTGTCCGACGACCGCCACCGTCGCGCCCAACTCGACGAGCTTCGCCGCAGTGGCGAGCCCGATTCCCGAACCCGCGCCGGTGACCAATCCGACCTTGCCCTGGAAGTTCATGGGCGTCGTGTACCCGCGAGGGCGCCGCTCCTCACCTGTGTGGCGGGACGGCGAGGGTCGAGGTCAGGCCTGGTCGGCGCCCACCGGCTCGGCGGCACGCTCCACGGGCTCCCCGTTGCG
>JAEWIK010000111.1 GCA_023387135.1 Actinomycetes bacterium
CACCAAGTAACCACCGATCCAGGAACAGGACCACGACAACAGCCATGGCAACGATTACTGCCTCTGATGTGAAGAAGCTCCGTGACCTCACGGGTGCCGGAATGATGGACGCCAAGAAGGCCCTCACCGAGGCCGAGGGTGACTTCGAGGCCGCGGTGGAGATCCTGCGCGTCACCGGCCAGGCGAAGATGGCGAAGCGCGCCGACCGCGAGGCCAGCAACGGCCTCGTCGCCGCCGCGGGCAACACCGTCATCCAGCTGGGCGCCGAGACCGACTTCGTCGCCAAGAACGCCGAGTTCATGGAGCTGGCCGACAGCATCGCGACAGCGGTGGACGCCGCCGGCGCCCACGGTGTCGAGGCCGCCAGCGCGGTCACCCTGCCGTCCGGGCAGACGGTGGCCGAGGCGGTCGGCGAGCTCTCCGCGAAGATCGGCGAGAAGCTCGAACTCGCCAACGCCGCCACCTTCGGCGGCCCGGTGGACATCTACCTGCACAGGCGCTCCCAGGACCTGCCTCCGCAGGTGGGCGTGATGATCGAGTACGAGGGCGGCGACCCCGCTTTCGTCCGCGGCATCGCGCACCAGATCGCCGCCATGTCCCCGCAGTGGGTCACGCGCGACGAGGTTCCTGCCGACGTCGTCGAGAAGGAGCGCCACATCGCCGAGCTGACGGCTCGCGAGGAGGGCAAGCCCGAGGCGATCCTCCCGCGGATCGTCGACGGCCGCCTGAACGGCTTCTACAAGGAGGTCGTCCTCGTCGAGCAGCCGAGCGTGACCGACGACAAGCTGAACGTCGGCCAGCTTCTGGCCAAGAACGGTGTCACGGTGAAGCGGTTCGTCCGGTTCGCCACCGGCGCCTGAGCCACCCCAACGGAGTACCGCCGAGAAGGAGACCCCTCGTGACCAGCCCCTACCGCCGCGTCCTGCTCAAGCTTTCCGGAGAGGCGTTCGGGGGTGGTGCTATCGGGGTCGATCCCGACGTGGTCTCCAGCATTGCCGAACAGATCGCAGGCATCGTCGCCAGCGGAGTGGAAGTTGCCGTCGTCACCGGCGGCGGCAACTTCTTCCGCGGCGCCGAGCTGCAGCACCGTGGCATGGACCGCGCCCGTGCCGACTACATGGGCATGCTCGGCACCGTCCTGAACTGCCTCGCCCTGCAGGACTTCTGCGAGCAGGCGGGGGTGCCGACCCGCGTCCAGACCGCGATAGCGATGGGCCAGGTCGCCGAGCCGTACATCCCGCGCCGCGCCGTCAGGCACATGGAGAAGGGACGGGTGGTCATCTTCGGCGCCGGTTCCGGGATGCCCTTCTTCTCCACCGACACCGTCGCCGCCCAGCGCGCGCTCGAGATCGGCGCGGACGTCCTGCTGATGGCCAAGCAGGGCACCGACGGCGTGTACGACTCCGACCCGCGGACGAACCCGTCCGCCAAGAAGTACGACGACCTCACCTACGACGAGTTCCTCGCCCGCGACCTCAAGGTGGCCGACGCCACAGCGGTCAGCCTGGCGCGCGAGCACTCGCTGCCCATGGTGTTCTTCGACCTGGGTGCCGAGGGCAACATCGCCCGGGTTGTCGCAGGTGAGAAGATCGGTACAACCCTGCACGCATAGGCGCGGCAGCCCACAGACGCAGAAGGGACAAGGACCCGTGATCGCTGACATCATCAAGGACGCCGAACACAAGATGGACGGTGCAGTCGTGCACGCGCGCGAGGAGTTCGCGGCGATCCGCACCGGCCGTGCCCACCCCGCCATGTTCAACAAGATCGTCGTCGACTACTACGGCGCGCCGACGCCGCTGCAGCAGCTCGCGACCTTCCAGGTGCCCGAGGCCAGGACGGTGCTCATCAGCCCGTTCGACCGCGGCGCCATGGCCGGCATCGAGAAGGCGATCCGCGACTCCGACCTGGGCGTGAACCCGGCCAACGACGGCAACGTCATCAGGCTGGTCATGCCGCAGCTCACCGAGGAGCGCCGCAAGGAGTACATCAAGCTCGCCCGCCACAAGGCCGAGGAAGCGCGCATCGCGATGCGCAACGGACGCCGCCACGCGATCGAGTCGGTCCAGCGCCTCCTGAAGGACAAGGAGGTCAGCGAGGACGACGCCCGCGGCGCGGAGAAGCAGTTGGACGGCATCACCAAGAAGCACATCGACGTCGTCGACGACCTGCTGAAGTCCAAGGAAGCGGAGTTGATGGAGGTCTGATGACCTCGACCCCCGACGAGCCGGCGCCGCGTCCCTCCCGCGCCGGGCGGGACCTCCCGGCCGCGATCGCGGTGGGGGGCGGGCTGCTCGCGCTCGTCGTGGTCACTCTCATCTGGTGGCACGAGGGCTTCATCGCCCTCCTCGTCCTGATGACCTGCCTCGGCGCGATCGAGGTGCACCACGCCCTGCTCCAGATCGGCATGCGCTCGGCGATCGTGCCGATCGTCGTCGGGAACATCGCGATCGTGGGCGGCAGCTACGCCGCCGCGCGGTTGCAGCCGGTGACCACGATTCCGTGGCACTCGGTGCTGCTGGGCACCCTGGGCATGACGATCATGCTGGCGCTGATCTGGCGGATGCCGGGCGGCGCGAAGGGGTACGTCAAGGAC
>JAEWIK010000119.1 GCA_023387135.1 Actinomycetes bacterium
GCCCCGAGTCGGCGCCCGCGGCCGCCGAGGCCACCCGCACGGCCCTGCGCGGCGCGCCGATGCGCACCGCCGCCAACATGGACGCCTCGTTGTCGGTGCCGACCGCGACGTCGGTCCGCGAGATCCCGATGAAACTGGCCATCGACCAGCGGCAGATGATCAACGAGCACCTGGCCCGCTCCACCGGCGGCAAGGTGTCCTTCACCCACCTCATCGGCTACGCGATGGTCAAGGCCCTCGTGGCGCAGCCCGAGATGAACAACCACTACGAGGAGGTCGACGGCAAGCCGACCCTCGTGGCCCCCGCCGCCATCAACCTCGGCCTGGCGATCGACCTCACCAAGCCGGACGGCACCAGGCAACTGCTCGTCCCCAACATCAGGGACTGCGCGCACCTCGACTTCGCGCAGTTCTGGCGCGCGTACGAGCGGCTGGTCGCGAAGGCCAGGAACGGCCAGCTCACCGCCGACGACTTCAGCGGGACGACCGCGAGCCTCACCAACCCCGGCGGCCTCGGCACCAACCACTCGGTGCCGCGCCTCATGCCCGGCCAGAGCGTCATCCTCGGCGTCGGCTCGATCGACTACCCGCCGGAGTTCCAGGGCGCCAGCCAGGACAGGATCAACTCTCTCGGCATCTCCAAGGTGACCACCCTCACCTCGACCTACGACCACCGCGTCATCCAGGGCGCGCAGTCCGGCGAGTTCCTGCGCCGCATCCACGAGCTGCTCATCGGCAAGCACGACTTCTACGACGAGATCTTCGCCGCCCTGCGGGTGCCCTACACCCCGATCAGGTGGGTCCCCGACGTCAGCGACGACGAGCTGGGTCAGGTGCCCCGCGAGGCGCGCATCTTCTCCCTCATCAGGGCGTACCGGACGCTCGGCCACTACATGGCCGACATCGACCCGCTGGAGTACCGCCAGCGCAGCCACCCCGAACTCGCCATCGAGCACCACGGCCTCACCCTGTGGGACCTCGACCGCACGTTCCCCGTCGGCAGCTTCGCCCGCACCGAGGGCCAGCGGCTCACCATGCGCGAGATCCTCGCCATGCTGCGCAGCTCCTACTGCCGCACCGTCGGCGTGGAGTACATGCACATCGCCGACAACGAGCAGCGGACGTGGATCCAGGACAGGTTCGAGCGTCCGTTCGTCCCCTGGCCCCGCGAGGAGCACCTGCGCATCCTCGACAAGCTGAACGAGGCCGAGATCTTCGAGACCTTCCTGCAGACCAAGTTCGTCGGGCAGAAGAGGTTCTCGCTGGAGGGCGGCGAGTCCGCGATCGTCTTCCTCGACGAGCTGTGCGAGCAGGCAGCCAACGCCGGGCTCGACGAGGCAGTGATAGGGATGCCGCACCGCGGCAGGCTCAACGTGCTGGCCAACATCGTCGGCAAGTCGTACGCCCAGATCTTCCGCGAGTTCGACGGCGGCTTCGACCCCCGGCTCGCCGAGGGCTCGGGCGACGTCAAGTACCACCTGGGCTCGGAGGGCGAGTTCACGTCCGCGACCGGCAAGACCATCAAGGCCTCGCTCGCCGCCAACCCCAGCCACCTGGAGACGGTCAACCCGGTGCTCGAAGGCATCGTGCGGGCCAAGCTCGACCAGCTCGCCGCCGAGCAGGGCTTCCCCGTGCTGCCCATCCTCGTGCACGGCGACGCGGCGTTCGCCGGCCAGGGCGTGGTGTACGAGGTCCTGCAGATGAGCCAGCTGCGCGCCTACACCACCGGCGGCACCATCCACGTGGTCATCAACAACCAGGGCGGCTTCACGACTGCCCCCGTCGAGTCGCGGTCGTCCGTCTACCCGACGGACGTGGCCAAGGGCTTCCAGTCCCCGGTCTTCCACGTCAACGGCGACGACCCCGAGGCTGTGGCCCGGGTCGCGCAGATCGCCTTCGACTTCCGCCAGCGGTTCCACACCGACGTCGTCATCGACCTCGTCTGCTACCGCCGCCGCGGGCACAACGAGGGCGACGACCCCAGCTTCACCCAGCCGCTGATGTACGACCTCATCGAGCAGAAGCGCAGCGTCCGCAAGCTCTACACCGAGGCGCTGATCGGCCGTGGCGACATCTCCACCGAGGACGCCGAGCAGGTCATCGGCAGGTTCCGCGAGCGCCTCGAAGGGGTGTTCAAGGAGGTCAGGCAGGCGGCCGAGCCCGAGGACACCACCTACCGCAAGGCGCCCTACTACCCGGCCAAGCTCGGCAAGGACCGCGGCACAGGCATCACCGACGAGGTGATGGAGACTGTCGCCGCCGCGCACCTCTCCTTCCCCGACGGGTTCTCCGTCCACCCGAAGGTGCTCCCCCAGCTGGAGCGCAGGGCGGCCTCGATCCGCAGCGGCGGGCCCATCGACTGGGCGACGGCCGAACTGCTCGCTCTGGGGTCGCTGCTGCTGGAAGGCAGGCCGGTCAGGCTCGTGGGCCAGGACACCCGGCGTGGCACCTTCTCGCAGCGCTTCGCCGCCGTCGTCGACAGGGTCACCAACGAGGCGTACGTCCCGCTGAAGCACCTGTCGGAGTCGCAGGGCCAGTTCTACGTCTTCGACTCGCTGCTCAGCGAGTACGCGGCGATGGGCTTCGAGTACGGCTACTCGGTGGCGGCACCGGACGCCCTGGTGTGCTGGGAGGCCCAGTACGGCGACTTCGCGAACGGCGCCCAGACGATCGCCGACGAGTTCATCTCGGCGGGCAACGCGAAGTGGACCCAGAAGTCAGGCGTCGTGCTGCTGCTCCCCCACGGCTACGAGGGCCAGGGCCCCGACCACAGCTCCGCCCGGCTGGAGCGCTGGCTCAGCCTCTGCTCGGAGGGCGCGCTCGCCGTGTGCCAGCCGTCCACCCCGGCCAGCTACTTCCACCTGCTGCGCACCCACGCCTACGTCAACTGGCACCGTCCGCTGGTCATCGCCACGCCCAAGTCGATGCTGCGCAACAAGCAGGCGGTCTCCGACACCAACGAGCTGACCCACGGCCGCTGGCGGCCCGCGATGGGCGACCCGACGATCACCGACTCGTCGAAGGTCGAGCGCATCCTGCTCTGCTCGGGCAAGATCCGCTGGGAGCTCCAGACCGCGCGCGCCGAGGCGGGGCTCGACGAGAAGGTGGCGATCCTGCCGCTCGAGCGGCTGTACCCGCTGCCCGCCCGCGAGCTCTCCACCGAACTCGCCCGCTACTCCCACGTCAGCGACATCAGGTATGTCCAGGACGAGCCGGAGAACCAGGGCGCCTGGTGGTTCCTGCAGCTCAACCTGCCCGCGGCGATCGCCGCCTACCTGCCCGGCTACGACCTGGCGATGAAGGGCATCACGCGGCCCGCGGCGTCAGCGCCGTCGGTCGGCTCGCTCAAGGTCCATGCCGAACAACAAGCCGACTTGCTCCGAAGGGCTCTGGAAGACTAGATGTACTTCACGGATCGCGGTATCGAGGAACTCGAGCAACGACGCGGCGAGGAAGAGGTCAGCATCGCCTGGCTGGCCGAACAACTTCGCACGTTCGTCGACCTGCACCCCGAGTTCGAGACTGCCGTGGAGAGAGTGGCTACCTGGCTCGCCAGACTGGACGACGAAGAGGACGAATGAACGACAACGCGGTCGCCGACGCCTTCACCACGATCGTCGGACGGCCGCCGTCCGGCGTCTGGCTCGCCCCGGGACGCATCAACCTGATCGGCGAGCACACCGACTACAACGACGGTTTCGTGCTGCCGTTCGCCCTGTCGCGCGGCGTGCCGGCTGTCTGTTTTACACATCTGGCGCTGCCG
>JAEWIK010000138.1 GCA_023387135.1 Actinomycetes bacterium
CTACTACGTCATCGGCGGCCACGATGGGAACGGCCAGTTGTGGGACGGCGCCGGCTACGACCCGCGCGCGGGGACGTGGAAGGCGATCGCCCCGCTGCCCGGCTCCCGTCCCGAGCAGCCGTGGAACCTGGCAGCGAGCGTCGTCGGCGATCTCGTCTACGTCAGGCTGACCTTCGAGGAGCAGGGCGAGTTGCTCGCCTACGACACGGGCTCCGACACCTGGACGAAGCTCGGCCCCACCGACGAGACCGAGACCTACGTCGGCACCGCCGACGCGCTGGTGAAGTTCCGCGGGCTGAACGACCCGGGCAGCCTGCCGCCGCAGGTGCTGGAAGGCGGCTCCTGGCGGGACCTGCCGCCCAGCCCGCTTCCCTCGGGTGGCTCGGTGCGGGTGTTCGGGCTCGACGACCACAGCATCGGGCTGGAGACGGGCGGCCGGATCGCCGTGCTCCACACCGGGACCCGGCAGTGGTCGGATCCTTCGGCTCCCGGCGACACGTCGCCGGAACTCGCTTTCGGCACCGGCGGCGTGGCGGTGTTCGCCTCGCTGTCCGACCAGGAGACCGAGGCCCTCCACAACAACAAGCAGGGCCTCGTCGTGGTCACGTACGGCGAGGCGGGCTGGCGCACCGCGACACCGCTGGCGAGCGACGGCGGCCTGGGCGCCTACACCGGCCCGTCGAGCGGGCACTGGGCGGTCGTGGCGGGCAACCTCTACGACCCGGCGGAGGACCGCTGGCTGCAGGTGCCCGCGATGCCGGGCAGCGAGTTCCTGTGGAACTCGCGGGACGTGGCGGCTGGCCCCGAGGGCGTGCTGAGCTGCTACCCGTTCGCCGTGGACATCGCCACCGAGAGCAGGACCGCCGAGGACGGGTGCTACTTCCTCCCGCTGGCCTGAGGCTGCTAGAGCGCGCCCGCGAGGTGGGCGCCGCCCACGAAGCCTGCCGCGAAGGCGAGCGCCGACTGCCGCACCGAGTCCTCACCGGGCAGGTAGCGCGGATGGTGGAGGCCCACCTCGTACCTGCCGTCCGAGGCGGCGCCGGGCCCCGTCCCGACGAACACCATCAGGCTCGGAGCGACCCGGGAGTAGTGCGAGAAGTCGTCGGCGCCCAGCGACCTGAACGGCTCGTGGGCCAGCAGCATCCCGCTCGTGGCGAGCAGGGGATCGACGGTCTGCACCAGCCGTGAGTCGTTGGACAGCACAGGATCGCCGGTGGTGATGGTGACCTCGGCCCTGGCTCCGCGGGCCCTGGCCGTGTGGTCGGCGAGCCGCCGGATCGCCTCGTGCAGGTGCTCCTGGTCGTCGTCGTGCATCGTCCTGATGATCCCGTGCAGGAAACCGCTGGCGGGGATGATGTTGTGGGTGGCGCCGGCCCTGATCTCGCCGATGGTGATGAGGGCGGGACGGATCGGGTCGATCGTCCTGCCGATCAGTTCCTGCAGGCCGAGCACGATGCTCGCCAGCACGGGGATCGGGTCGATCGTGATGTGGGGGTAGGCGCCGTGGCCGGGCTGGCCGTGGACGACGATGTCGAACTCGTCGGCGGCGGCGTTCACCCCGCCCGTGCCGGTGCTCACCACTCCCGCGGGCACCCGCGGCTGCACGTGGACGCCGATCATGGCCCGCACCTCGTGCTCGGTGAGCACTCCCGACTTGGCGACGTCCTCACCGCCGGAGGGCTGCACCTCCTCCCGCGGCTGGAACACCGTCAACAGCCCGAGCGGCAGGTCGACCTTGCGGGCCGCCTGTTGCAGTGCCCACGCCGCGGCCATGTGGACGTCGTGCCCGCAGGCGTGCATGGTGCCGTTGGCCGAGGCCCACGACACCTCCGTCTGCTCCCGCACCGGGAGGGCGTCCATCTCGGCCCGGATCGCCACCGACGGCCCCGACGCGGGTCCCGTCCGCACCACCAGTCCGGTCTCCGCCACGCGCGTCGGCCTGGTGCCCGGCATCGCCCTGCGGAGCCTGTCGGCGGTGGGCTTCTCCGCGCCCCCGACGAAGGGATGGCGGTGCAGTTCCCGGCGCAGCGCCTGGGCCTGCGGCAGCACCTCGTCGAGGGCGCCGGTCAGCGCGGCGAGCAGCTTCCGTGCGGCAGGGGTGGGCCAGGTCATGATGCCCATTGTTCACCAAGCCCTCACGGACGACCCCTACGCCGTCCACCGTTCAGCGCAGGTCACCCGCCGCTGGCAAGGGCTCGAACACGTACAGGGTGACGTCCAGCTGGTCGGTGACGGGCTCGACGGGTACCGGCGGCTCGTGGAACGCGTTGGGGCCCATCGAGACGACGTCGCGGGCGAGTTCGGCGGAGAACTCCACGGCGTGCAGCATGCGCGACTTCACGGTCTGCTCGAAGAACTCCCCGGCCGCGGCGGTCAGCCGCTCCTGCTTGTCGGCCTCGATCCCCAGCAGCCCGTAGCGCTGCCTGAGCTGTTGCAGGTGGCCGGGATTGGGCACCAGCACGAGCAGCCGGCCAGACGGCGCCAGGACGCGGGCGAACTCGGCGAGGTTGCGGGGGGCGAATACGCACAGCACGGCGTCGAAGCAGTCGTCGAGCAGGGGGAGCGGCGCCCAGACGTCGGCCACGACGGCGGCGATCCTGCTGTCGGCCCTGGCCGCCGTCCTCGCGGCCGCCACGGAGACGTCGAGCGCCACCCCGCGACGAGAAGGGTCGTCGCCGAGTGCCTGGCGCAGGTACTGGGCCGTCCCCGAGCCGACCTCCAGCACGCGCGGCGCGCGCCGCGCATGCTCGGCGACCAGGTTGAGCACCCTGTCGAAGAGGCCCGACGAGAGCACCCTGCCACGGGCGGCCAGCATCTCGGCGGTGTCGGCGTTCTTCGGCTGCCCGGACGCCAGCAGGTTTAGGTACCCCTGCCGCGCGACGTCGAAGCTGTGCCCGCGCGGACAGGCCACCACCTCGCCGATGCTGAGCGGCCCGCCACAGTGCGGGCAGGCGAGCAGGCCGGTGGCGGCGTCGAGACCCATCGCGTCACGCCCTGCCGGGCCGGCGCGCTCCGTCGAGGGTCGGTCTGCTGGTCGTGGTCACGAGGCCTCCTCCTGCGTCATCGCCTTGCGGGCCTTCACGTCCGACCTGATGAGCAGCACCAGGCCGGCCGCCGCTATCCCGCTGAACATGAACCATTGAATCGCATACGAGAAGTGGTTGCCCTCCGTCAGTTCGGGAGGCTGCACGGGGGAGAGGCCGTCCTCGGCGGCGGGGGTCTGCTCGATCACCGTGAGGTAGCCGTTGAGCAGCGGGTAGCCGAGCGCCTGTTCGAGCGCCGTGGAGTTGACCAGCCTGATGGTGCCGCCGGCCGGCGTGACGGCGCTCTGCGGTCCCTCGTCGTTGCGCCGGACGTAGCCCACGATCGTCACCTGCCCGGCGGGCGCGGGCGGTGCGGCCGACGGGAAGTCCTGCCCGTCTGGACGCTGGGCGAAGCCCCTGTCGACGAGCAGGTGGCGCCCGTCGGCGGTCGTCAGCGGGGTGACCACCTCGTAGCCCTGCAGCCCCGCGTTCGAGCGGTACCTGACCACGAATTGGTGGACGGGGTCGAAGGTGCCGCTGACCCGCACGCGCTGCCACTGGTCGGCGTCGGTCAGGACGGGCCCGAACACCTCTGAGTAGTCGCGGATCGGGGCGTCCTCGTGCTGCACCACCGACTGGTTGAGATGCCTGCGCTGGTCGAGCCTGTCGAGCTGCCAGAAGCCGAGGTTGACGAAGGCGGTGGCGAGGCAGCCCACCACGAGCGCGAGCGCCAGCCACCGCAACCACATCCTGCCGGCGGGGCGGGTGCCCATCGGCTGGTTCAGCAGGTTGCTCACGCGTCGTCCACCACCGACCCGGGGAGGGTCTGCGGGCTGGAGAGAGCGGGACGATCGGCGTCCGGAGTGCCCGGCGGCTGCTGCGGCGGAGCCGAGCGCAGGTCGATCGCGTTGGCGAGCATGACGCCGAGGGCGGGGAGGATCGCCGCCGCGACGAGCAGCAACAGGTTCCACGGCAGCGGCGTCAGGCAGGCGGCGATGAAGCAGGCGACGCGAACCGCCATCGTCCACAGGTATCTCGTACGCCGGGCGTCGGTGTCGAGCGACCTGCTGAAGCGCGCGGTGGTGATCACCGCCGGCTTGCTCGAGTCAGTGCCCTTCACGACCGCAAGCCTAGGCGGGACAAAGTCACGAGACGAGACTTGTCTGATTCGGGAGCGCCCCGCCTTCGCCGGAGGGGCTAGCGTGACGCCCGTGAGTCAACCGCGCAGCGTGATAGTGACAGGTGGCAACCGAGGCATCGGCCGTGCCGTGGCCGAGCGATTCGTGGCGGACGGCCACCGCGTGGCGGCTCTCAGCCGCTCGGGCGACGCGCCTGCAGGCGCCCTCGGCGTGGTGTGCGACGTCACCGACGGCGCCCAGGTCGACGAGGCCTTCGCGACCGCCGAGGCGGCCCACGGTCCGGTCGAGGTGCTCGTGGCCAACTCCGGGGTGACCAAGGACACGCTCATCCTGCGCATGAGCGAGGACGACTTCAGCGGCGTGCTCGACGTCAACCTCACCGGCTCCTTCCGGGTGGCGAAGCGGGCGGCGAAGTCGATGCTGCGGGCGAGGTTCGGCAGGATCATCTTCACAGGCTCGGTGGTCGGCCTCTACGGCTCGCCCGGGCAGGTGAACTACGCGTCGTCCAAGGCGGCGCTGGTGGGGCTCGCGAGGTCGCTCAGCCGCGAGCTCGGCAGCCGTGGGCTGACCGCCAACGTGGTCGCCCCCGGCTTCATCGAGACCGACATGACGGCGTCCCTGGGCGAGGAGCTCGTCGAGAAGTACAAGGCCTCGACTCCCGCGGGTCGGCTGGGCAAGGTGGACGAGGTCGCCGCGGCGGTAGCCTTCCTCGCCAGTGACGAGGCCGGGTTCATCACCGGCGCGGTGCTGCCGGTCGACGGCGGCTTGGGCATGGGGCACTAGGAGACTGACATGGGCATCCTCGAAGGCAAGAACATCCTCGTGGCGGGGGTGACGATGAACACCTCCATCGGCTACCGCGTCGCCGAGCTCGCGCAGGCTGAAGGCGCGAAGGTCGTCGTCTCCAACTTCGGACGGGCCATGAGCCTGACGGCCCGCGTCCTCAAGCGGCTCGATCCCGAGCCCCCCCTGCTCGAACTCGACGTCAGCAACGAGGACCACCTCGCGAGCCTCGCCGACAGGCTCGGCGAGCACGTCGACCACCTCGACGGCGTCGTCCACTCGATCGCCTTCGCCAACCCCGAGACGGCCCTCGGCGGGAAGTTCCTGACGACCGGCTTCGGCGATGTCGGGACGTCCCTGCAGGTGTCTGCCTACTCCCTGGTCAGCCTCACGATGGCGTGCAAGCCGCTGTTCGGCGAGACGGCGTCGGTCGTCGGCCTCACCTTCGACGCCCGGGTCTCGTGGCCGACGTACGACTGGATGGGGGTCTCGAAGTCGGCCCTGGAGAGCGCGTCGCGCTACCTCGCCCGCTACCTCGGCCCGGAGGGGGTCAGGAGCAACCTCGTCGCCGCCGGCCCGCTGGAGACCATCGCCAAGAAGGCGATCCCCGGCGCCGAGTCCTTCAACGACATCTGGGCCCAGCGCGCGCCGCTCGGCTGGGACCCCCGCGACCTCACCCCGACCGCCAAGGCTGTCGTGGCGCTGCTGTCGGACTGGTTCCCCGCGACCACCGGCGAGATGCTGCACGTCGACGGGGGCCTGCACTCCACCGGCGCCTGAGGGTTGCCGCACCGCCCGCGACCATCCCGCAGGACCGCCTCCCGGGGTGGCCAAGACGGCTCGTCGTGGCTAGTGGGTCCGCTCGAACGGATAGGTTAGGAGGCATGTCTGTCGTTGACCTCCGAAACGTGTCAGTCGTGCGCTCGGGCTCGACGTTGCTCGACGACGTCACGTGGCGCGTCGAGGAGGACGAGCGCTGGGTCATCATCGGCCCCAACGGCGCGGGCAAGACGACTCTCCTGCAGATCGTCGGAGCGCAATGGCACCCCACAACGGGGGTGGCGTCCATCCTCGACGAGCAGCTCGGCGCTGTCGACGTCTTCGAACTGCGACCCCGGATCGGCGTGACGTCCTCGGCGCTGGCAGACAGGATCCCCAAGGGCGAGCGGGTCAGCGACGTCGTGATCTCCGCCGCCTACGCCGTCATGGGACGCTGGCGCGAGGAGTACGACGAGACCGACTCCGAGCGGGCTCGCCTGCTCATGGGCCAACTGCAGGTCGACCACCTCGGCGACCGCACCTTCGGCACGCTGTCGGAGGGTGAGCGCAAGCGTGTCCAGATCGCCAGGGCGCTCATGACGGATCCCGAACTGCTGCTGCTGGACGAACCCGCCGCCGGGCTCGACCTGTCCGGCCGCGAGGCGCTGGTGGCGACCCTCTCCGACATCTGCGAGGACGAGTTCGCCCCCGCGACGGTGCTCGTGACGCACCACGTCGAGGAGATCCCGCGTGGCATCACCCACGCGCTGCTGCTGAAGCGCGGCAGGATTGTGGCGGCCGGCCCCGTCGAGCAGACCCTGAACGGCCCGCTGCTGTCGGCGACCTTCGACCTGCTGCTCGACGTGCGGCAGGAGGACGGGCGCTGGACCGCCCGCGCCGCGAGCCGCGCGGGGCATCGTCCGCCGGCACGGTTGGCCTGACAGGCGCAGGACGACCGGGTGGCTGGCATGATGAAGGCAGCCCACGAGTAGGAGATCGCCATGATGGCCTGGATCGCCGACAACGTCTGGGTGGTATGGCTCGCCCTCGGTGCAGGGCTCGCCCTGACGGAACTCGCCACCCTCGACTTCACCCTGCTCATGCTCGCCGCCGGTGCCGTGGCGGGCGGCGTGACGGCGCTCATCTTCCCCGGGCTGCTGTGGCTGCAGATCGCCGTCGGCGTCGTCGTGGCGGTCGCCATGCTGGGCCTGCTGCGTCCGACGCTGCTGCGCAAGGTCCGTTCGATGCCCGGGTACAGGTCGAGCCTCGACAAGCTGGTCGGCAGCACCGGGACCGTGGTCGTCGAGATCACGGCGAACGCCGGCGAGGTGAAGGTGTCGGGCGAGGTCTGGACGGCGCGCAGCGTCGACGGCTCCTCGATCGGGACCGGCGAACAGATCGAGGTCTACCGCGTCGACGGCGCGACCCTCCTGGTCTACCCGCGGCACCAGGCATTGCCCTGAGCCCGCACGCGCACGACCCCTCGACGGCTAACGTGGGAGCAACCCTGCAGGAGGAACAATGGACATCCTGAACCTGATCATCTGGATCCTGGTCGCCCTGATCGTCGTGACGGTGCTGTTGCGCTGCGTCAGGGTGATCCGGCAGCAGCAGGTGGCAGTCGTCGAACGGCTCGGCAAGTTCCGGCGCACGCTCGACCCCGGCCCCCACCTGCTGGTGCCGTTCATCGACACCGTGCGCTACACGATGGACATGCGCGAAGCCGTCGTCCCGTTCCCGCCGCAGGGCGTCATCACCGAGGACAACCTGATGGTGAGCATCGACTCGGTGATCTACTTCCAGGTGATCGACCCCGTCAGGGCGGCGTACGAGGCCCAGAACTACATCCAGGCCATCGAGCAGCTCACGCAGACGACGCTCCGCAACATCATCGGCGGCCTCGACCTCGAGCAGACGCTCACCAGCCGCGAGGAGATCAACCAGAAGCTGCGCTCGGTGCTCGACGAAGCCACCGGCAAGTGGGGCATCAAGGTCAACCGCGTCGAGTTGCGCTCCATCGAGCCGCCGCCCACCATCCGTGACGCGATGGAGAAGGGCGCCAGGGCCGAGCGCGACAAGCGGGCGGCGATCCTGATCGCCGAAGGCCAGCGGCAGTCCCAGATCCTGTCGGCGTCCGGCGAGAAGGAGTCGGCGATCCTGCGGGCCCAGGGCGACCGCGAGGCGGCGGTCCTCCGCGCGCAGGCCGACAGGCAGGCCGCGATGCTGCGCGCAGAGGGCGACGCCCAGGCGATCTCCACCACGTTCTCCGCGATCCACGCGTCCAAGCCCACGCAGGGCCTGCTCGCCTACCAGTACCTGCAGATGCTGCCGAAGCTCGCGCGCGGCGACGCCAACAAGGTCTGGATCATCCCGAGCGAACTGAACGACGCGCTCAAGGGGCTCGGCTCCATGGTGGGTGCCGCGACAGGCGGCGGCCCGGCCGACGCCGAGGACTTCGGCGAGGAGTTCTCGGCTCCGGCGAAGGTCGACGTGCTGGCCGAGATCGAGGCCCAGAAGGCCGCCGACGACGAGGAGTCGCAGAAGACTGTGCAGGAGGCCATCGCCGAAGCCGCGGCCATCGAAGGCCGCCGCGCCAACGCGCTCCGGCCGCCCACGTCCGCGCCGTCCCTGGGCGCCGGGGAGGCAGTGCCCGAGCCGGAGCCCGCGCCCGAGCAGCCCTGACGCGGGCCGGCCTCAGGCCGGATCGAGTTCGACGCGCTTGGCGTAGTGGCCCGCCAGGGCCGAACACGCCATGAGTTGCGCCTGGTGGAACATCATCAGCGGCAGCATGAGCAGGCCGATGGGTTGGCCGACGAACAGCACGCCCGCCATGGGCAGGCCGCTGGCGAGCGACTTCTTGGTGCCGCAGAACTGGATGGCTATCACGTCGGGGACGCTGAAGCCGAGCCGTCGCGCCGTCCACCAGGTGAGGAACAGCATCAGCGCCAGCACGACGAGGCAGATGCCGAGCAGGATGAGGATCTCGCCGAGCGAGGTCTGCGCCCACATGTTCTCGCGCATCCCCGACGAGAACGCCGCGTAGACCACGAGGACGATGGAGCCGCGGTCCACCAGCTTGAGCTGGGGATGAGCCTTGATCCAGGCCGACGTCCACCTCCGCGAGAGCTGGCCGAGGACGAACGGCAGCAGCAGTTGCAGCACGATGTCGACGATCGAGGACGCCGTGAAC
>JAEWIK010000187.1 GCA_023387135.1 Actinomycetes bacterium
GGGCAGGACCGAGTGCAAGCCGGGGGACGCTCCGACTCCCGCGGCCCAGGCGGGGCTGCAGGTGGGCGACAGGGTGGTCGCCTTCAACGGCGTCACCATCACCTCCTACGACCAGCTCAGCGGGCTCATCAGGGCGAACCTCGACGGCGAGGCAAGGCTCACCGTCGAGCGCGCCGGCGCGACAGTCGACCTCAAGCCCGTCCACACGATCGTGTCCGGCGTCCGCGACAACTGGGACCCGGGCAGGATCGTCCCGGCGGGCTGGCTGGGGGTCGCGCCCGACCAGGTGCTCACCCGGGGCGGCCCGGTCGAGGTGCTGGGCGACATGTGGACGATGGCGGTGCAGAGCGCGACCGCGCTGGTCCAGTTCCCCGTGAAGGTGTGGAACGTGCTCGCCGACATGGTGACCGGCCAGCCGCGCGACGTGTACGGCCCGATCTCGATCGTGGGCGCCAGCCAGGTGGCGGGTGAGGTGATAGCCCAGCCTGGTCTCGACTGGCAGGTGAAGGCGGTGACCTTCGCGTCCCTGCTGGGCTCGATCAACCTCTTCCTCGCGATCTTCAACCTGGTGCCGTTGCCGCCGCTGGACGGGGGCCACATGGCGGGTGCGGCCTGGGAATGGCTGCGGCGCCGCGCGGCCAGGTTGTTCAAGCGTCCGGACCCGGGCCCGTTCGACACGGCGGTCCTGCTGCCCGTGGCGTACGCGGTCGCCGGCCTCCTGCTGGTGAGCGGTGTGGTGCTCATCCTGGCCGACATCATCAGCCCCCTGCAGTTGTTCTGACGCCGTGCCCGGGACGCGGTTCGCGGGTTCGGCGAGTGGGTAGGCTGTCACGCGGACACGACATTCACGGCCGGGTCCGCGCAACGAATGAGGAGTACATGGCCATCAATCTCGGGATGCCGGCCCTGCCTGCCCCGGTCCTCGCCCCCCGCAGGCCCACCCGCCAGATCCGCGTCGGCAAGGTGCTCGTCGGGGGCGGTGCCCCCATCTCGGTGCAGTCCATGACGACGACCAAGACGACCGACATCAACGGCACGCTGCAGCAGATCGCCGAACTCACCGCCACCGGCTGTGACATCGTGCGGGTCGCTGTCCCCAGCCAGGACGACGCCGACGTGCTGCACATCATCGCCAAGAAGAGCCAGATCCCGGTCATCGCCGATATCCACTTCCAGCCGCGCTACGTGTTCGCGGCCATCGACGCCGGGTGCGCCGCCGTCCGCGTCAACCCCGGGAACATCCGCGCGTTCGACGACCAGGTCAAGGAGATCGCGCAGGCGGCCAAGGACGCGGGCGTCTCCATCAGGATCGGCGTCAACGCCGGCTCGCTCGACAAGCGGCTCCTCCAGAAGTACGGCTCGCCCACGGCCGAGGCCCTCGTCGAGTCGGCGCTGTGGGAGGCGAGCCTGTTCGAGGAGCACGACTTCCGCGACTTCAAGATCTCCGTGAAGCACCACGACCCGGTCGTCATGGTGCGCGCCTACGAACTGCTGTCCGAGGCCTGCGACTACCCGCTGCACCTCGGCGTGACGGAGGCGGGGCCGGCGTTCCAGGGCACCATCAAGTCGTCGGTGGCCTTCGGCGCGCTGCTCTCCAAGGGGATCGGCGACACCATCAGGGTCTCGCTCTCGGCTCCGCCGGTCGAGGAGGTCAAGGTCGGGGTCAAGATCCTCGAATCGCTCAACCTGCGTCCGCGCAAGCTGGAGATCGTGTCCTGCCCGTCGTGCGGCAGGGCGCAGGTGGACGTCTACTCGCTGGCCGAGCAGGTGACCGCCGGGCTGGAGGGCATGGAGGTGCCGCTCCGCGTGGCGGTCATGGGCTGTGTCGTGAACGGCCCGGGCGAGGCCCGCGAGGCCGACCTGGGCGTCGCATCGGGCAACGGCAAGGGCCAGATCTTCGTCAAGGGCGAGGTCGTCAAGACGGTGCCCGAGAGCGAGATCGTCCAGACGCTGATCGCCGAGGCCAACCGGCTCGCCGCCGAGGCGCCGGTGGGGGAGTCCGGTCCGGTCCAGGTCAGCGTGGGGTGAGGGTGGCAGCTCGCATTCTGACAGTCGCCGATCTGGCGGTGGTCAGGGAACTCGTCGCCGCCGACCCCGTCTGCAACGTCTTCGTCGGTTCGCGGGTGGACGCCGGTGTCCTCAATCCGACGGCTCCGGGAGTGCTGTGGGGCTGGCCCGCGGCGCGGCCGCGGGCGCTGCTGCACATCGGCGCGAACATGGTGCCGGTGGCCGACAGCCTGGAACCGATTCCCGCCTTCGTCGAGGCGGCCGGCAGGCGACGCACCTGCCAGTCCATCGTCGGCCCGAGCTGGCTGGCCGAGCCGCTGTGGCGGGCGCTGTGCGAGCGCTGGGGGCACGCCTACCAGGCGATCCGCGAGGTGCGGCTGCACCAGCCGGTGATGACGATGGCGAAGCCTCCCGCCGGGCCGATCGATTCCCGCGTGCGCCCCATCACCCGGGCCGACTTCGACTCCTACCTCGCCGCCTCGGTCGCCATGTACACCGAGGAGGTCGGCAGCGACCCGATGGCGCAGGGCTCCGGCTATCGCAGCTACTGCAACTGGCTGGTCGACTCCGGGCGCGCGTTCGGCATCGTCCACGAGGGCAGGGTCATCTTCAAGACCGACGTGGGCGCCGTGAGCGGACCCGTCGCGCAGATCCAGGGTGTCTGGATGGCGCCGGGGTTCCGCGGACGGGGGCTGGCGGCACCGGCGATCGCCGCCGTCACCGAGTACGTCCTCGCCGACTACGAGATCGCCTCGCTCTACGTGAACGACTTCAACACCCGCGCCATCCGCGCCTACGAGCGCGTCGGTTACGCGACAGTGGGCGAGTTCGCCACCGTCCTCTACTGAGCCTCTCCGGCACCCTGCGTCACGTCGGCGACAGGGGCGCCCGTCAGGTCGACGAGTTCGGCAGGGGAGAGCGGGAACACTGCGTACGGGTGGCCCGCCGCCGCCCAGATCTGCTCGAACCTGAACAGCTCGCCGTCGACAAGGATCACGGGCGGGGTCGTGTGCGCGACCGGGGACACGCCTCCGATGGAGAACCCCGTCGCCGCCTTCACGAACTCGGCGTCGGCCCTGCCGAGCGGGCCCGTGAGGGCCGCCACCTTCTTCTCGTCGACCCGCCGGTCGCCGGACGTCACCACCAGCACGGCACTGTCGTCCCGCTTGCGCCGGAAGACGATGCTCTTGGCGATCTGGCCGAGGCTCACTCCGATCGCGTCGGCGGCGTCCTGGGCGGTGCGGCCCGTCACCGGCAGCAGGACGACGTCGTGCGGGTGCCCTGCCTCGGCAAGCTTCTGCTTGACGCGGCGGACTCCCTCGGGCAGGGGTGCTTCGCTCACCGGCCCATGGTGCCGCGCCGGGCCGTCACGACGGGCGCGCGCCCGCCAGCCGGACTCGGCCGGGCCCGCGGCGGTGGTCGTCCGCCCGGCGCTGAGCGATTCCGGGGTTGGGGGCGGGGATCGCTAGGCTGTGCCGGTGATCACCCGACTCTCCACCCTGTTCGTCAGGACGCTTCGCCAGGACCCCGCGGACGCCGAACTCCCCAGCCACAAGCTGCTGGTGAGGGCCGGCTACATCCGCAGGGCGGCGCCGGGCATCTACTCCTGGCTGCCGCTGGGGCTGCGGGTGCTCGCGAAGGTCGAGCAGATCGTCCGCGAGGAGATGGAAGCCATCGGCGCGCAGGAGGTCCGCTTCCCGGCGCTGCTGCCGCGGGAGCCCTACGAGGACACCCACCGGTGGACCGAGTACGGCCCCAACCTGTTCCGCCTCAAGGACCGCAAGGGCGCCGACTACCTGCTCGGCCCCACCCACGAGGAGATGTTCACCCTGCTGGTGAAGGACCTGTACTCCTCGTACAAGGACCTGCCGCTCGTCCTCTACCAGATCCAGACGAAGTACCGGGACGAGGCGCGCCCGCGCGCCGGCCTGCTGCGGGGCCGCGAGTTCATCATGAAGGACTCCTACTCCTTCGACGTGGACGACGAAGGGCTGAAGGCCTCCTACGAGAAGCATCGTCAGGCCTACATCAACATCTTCAACAGGCTGGGGCTCGAGTACGTCATCGTGCACGCGATGTCGGGCGCCATGGGCGGGTCGGCCTCGGAGGAGTTCCTCGCGCTCTCGCAGTTCGGCGAGGACACCTTCGTCCGCTCGCCCGGCGGGTACGCGGCGAACGTCGAGGCCGTCAAGGTGGTCCCGCCGGAGGCGCAGGACGCGGGCGAGGCCGGTCCCGTCCGGGTCATCGACACCCCCGGCACGCCGACCATCGAGTCGCTGGTGGCGGTCGTCAACGAGCGCTTCCCGCGTGCCGACAGGCAGTGGCAGGCGTCCGACACGCTGAAGAACGTCGTGTTCAAGCTCGTCCACCCGGGCGGCAGGACCGAGCCGCTCATCATCGGCCTGCCCGGTGATCGCGAGGTGGACGCGAAGCGGCTGGAAGCGGCAGTCGCCCCCGCCGAGGTGGTCGCGTTCGCCGACGAGGACTTCGCCGCCCACCCTGCCCTGGCCAAGGGCTACATCGGCCCTGTGAGCCCGGCGTCCGGCAGCGCCGCGCAGTTCCTCGGCAAGGACGCCCCCGCCGGCGTCAGGTACCTCGTCGACCCCCGGGTCGTCGCGGGCACCCGCTGGGTGACGGGCGCGAACAGCCCCGACCAGCACCAGCTCGACGTCGTCGCGGGACGTGACTTCGTCGCCGACGGCGTGCTCGACGTGGCGGAGATCAGGGAGGGCGATCCGGCGCCCGACGGCTCCGGCCCGCTGACGCTGGCGCGCGGCATCGAGATGGGCCACATCTTCCAGCTCGGACGCAAGTACGCCGAGGCGCTGGGGCTGAAGGTGCTCGACAAGAACGGCAAGCTCGTCACGGTGACCATGGGCTCCTACGGCGTCGGCGTCTCGCGCGCCGTCGCCGCCGTCGCCGAGTCGACCTGTGACGAGAAGGGTCTCGCCTGGCCGCGGCAGATAGCCCCCTACGACGTGCAGGTGGTCGCCACCGGCAAGGACGCGGCGGTCTTCGAGACCGCCGAGCGGCTCGCGGCGGACCTCGACGCGGCAGGGATCGACGTCCTGCTCGACGACCGCCAGGCGTCGCCCGGGGTGAAGTTCGCCGACGCCGAACTGCTCGGCATGCCGACGGTCGTCGTCGTGGGGCGAGGCCTCGCCGACGGGCTGGTCGAGGTGCGCGACAGGAAGACCGGCCAGCGTGCCGACGTCCCGGTGGCGACCGCCGCCACGTACCTGACCGCGCTGCTGAACGGCTGAGCCGGGCAGCGCCCGACGCGCCGGCCGACGTGGCCGGCGGCCTCGGCCTGTGCCTGAAAGTGCAGGCTGGGTAAGCTGGCGCCCATTGATCGCCGCGTCACGACGCCACAACATCAACTCACAATCGGAGAAGGACCCCCGTCATGAAGACAACTGACCTCGATCGGCTGCTCACGCCGGTCGTCGCAGCCCTCGGGCTGGAGATCGACAGGGTGGAGGTCATGCCCGCCGGACGGCGGAGCGTGGTGCGGATCTTCCTCGACGGTGACGGCCCCGACGGCCTCGGTCCCTCTCTGGACGACATCGCTGACGCCACCCGCGCGATCTCCCGGGCGCTCGACGAGTCCCCCGTGACAGGCGATGCCCCGTACACCCTCGAGGTGTCCTCGCGCGGGGTCGACAGCCCCCTGACGCAGGCCAAGCACTATCGCCGCAACCGTGGGCGCCTCGTGAAGCTGACAGGTCCCGAACTCGACCTCGTGGGCAGGATCACCGACGTCGACGACGACGCCGTGACCCTCGAGGTGGACGAGCAGCCGCGGCGCGTGCCGCTGGCCGACGTCTCCCGCGCCCTGGTGCAGGTCGAGTTCAACCGCGCGTTCTTTGCCGACGAAGAGGAGTGAGATGGACATCGACGTACAGGCTCTCAAGCAACTGGAGCGCGACAAGGAAATCCGCATGGACGTGCTGCTGCACGCCCTGGAGGACGCCCTGCTGAACGCCTACCTGAAGACCCCCGGCGCCCGGGAGGGCGCGCGGGCGACCATCGACCTCAAGACCGGCAAGGTGACGATCCTGGCCCCCGAGCTCGACGAAGAGGGGACGAAGGTCGGCGAGTTCGACGACACCCCCGAAGGCTTCGGGAGGGTCGCCGCGGCGACGGCGCGGCAGGTCATCTTCCAGCGCCTGAGGGAGGCCGAGGACGAACAGAAGTTCGGCCACTTCCAGGCGGTCGAGGGCGACATCCTCACCGGCGTCGTCCAGCAGGACAGGGACTCGCGCACGGTCCGCGTCGACCTCGGCACCATCGAGGCGATCATGCCGCAGGCCGAGCAGGTGCCCGGCGAGGAGTACACCCACGGGCGTCGCCTGCGGGTCTACGTCGTCAGCGTCCGACGCGACCTGCGCGGCCCCCAGGTCGTCGTCTCGCGCACCCATCCCGGCCTGGTCGCCAAGCTGTTCAAGATGGAGGTGCCGGAGATCGAGCAGGGAGTCGTGGAGATCAAGGCGATCGCCCGCGAGGCGGGCCACCGGACGAAGATCGCGGTGACCAGCCACGCTCCCGAGGTCTCGGCGAAGGGCGCCTGCATCGGGCCGATGGGTCAGCGCGTCAGGGCCGTCATGCACGAGCTGAACGAGGAGAAGATCGACATCATCGACTACTCCGACGATCCCGCCGAGTTCGTCGCGCAGGCGCTCTCGCCGGCCAAGGTGAGCGCCGTGACGGTGACCGACGCGACGGCCAAGGCCGCTCGCGTCATCGTGCCCGACTACCAGTTGTCGCTGGCGATCGGACGCGAGGGCCAGAACGCGCGGCTCGCGGCCAGGCTCACCGGGTGGCGGATCGACATCCGTCCCGACACCGCCGTGTAGGTGAGCGCACCGGTTCGTACCTGCGCCGGCTGCCGGACGCGGGCGCCCAAGGCCGAGTTGACCCGTCTCGCCTGGGACGAGGGGTCGAGGGCGGTCGTCGTCGACGACCGGCAGCGGCTGCCCGGGCGCGGGGTGTACCTGCATGCCGGCTGCGCGCCCGCGCTGCTGAGGAACCGCGGCGTGGGCCGTGGCCTGCGTCGTGAGGTGGACGCCGCGGCGGTGCGCGTCCTGCTGGAATCCCTGACGTCCCGCGAGCGTTGAACCTTTCGTCCCCTCCGCTCGCGCCGCCGAGCCGATTGAGGGTTTGCCGCTCTAGGCGGATACACTATTCAGCGCGCGTCCGCCGCCGTGGCGGATCAACCAGAAAGTGGGCTAACGCTCATGACCACTCGATGAGTAATTCGAAATGAGCACCAACAACTAACTGGTCCGGCGCACGTGCGCGGACCTGAAGGAGAGTAGTGGCCAAGGTCCGCGTCTACGAGCTCGCAAAGGAGCTCGGGGTCGACAGCAAGGTGTTGCTGAAGACCATCAATGACATGGGAGAGTTCGTCAGGTCAGCCTCATCGACGATCGAGGCGCCCGTCGAACGACGTATCAAGGAAAAGTTCTCGACGGCCTCCGCTGCGCCAGCGCAGCCCCAGGCCAAGCCGTCGGCGCCCAAGCCCGCCGAGCCTCGCCAGGCCGC
>JAEWIK010000208.1 GCA_023387135.1 Actinomycetes bacterium
CCCCGAGGGGCCGCCAGGGAACTCCGCGCGAGAAGGTCGTCCTGCCGTACGGCTGGCTAGACTCCACCGAACTCGGCGACGAGGACCTCAGTTCGGCCGAGTCTGACGTCTCGGGCGGCTGAGGCCCCGGCGCGAGCCCCGCGCCGCGGGGTTGTCGGTCAGGAGAGCGCGCCGACGATGGCCGCCATCATCGCGAAGAAGATAGCGACCGGGGCCAGCACGCCGAGGATGATGCCGGCGATGCCCCAGCCCCGTCCGCGCGCGGTGGCGGTGGCGACGATGGAGACGATCCACCCGATGAAGCCCGCGATGCTGGCGACGGTGACGCCCAGCAGCGGCCCGACGAACGCCGAACCGAGCGCCTGCTGTTCGGCGGGCGTCATGCTGTTGAGGATCTGCTGGATCTGCTCCTGCGTCGCGTTGGGCGGGAAGATCGCCAGGTACTGGCTGAACGCCGGCCCCGACCCCGCCGCGAGCACGATCGCGACGAGCGTGCTCAGGACGACGACGGCGAAACCGATGATGCCGAGCATTGAGGACTTCTTCTCCGGCGCCGCGCCCACGTACTGCGGGGCCGTGCCGTAGGGGACTGTGGGGTAGCGCTGCGGTGCCGGCTGGCCGCCCCACGGCTGGGGCTGCTGCTGCTGGTACGGCGGGTAGGGCTGGGTCTGGCCGGCACCGTAGGCGGGCGGCTGGCTCGGGTAGCCGTAGGGAGGCTGCGGCTGGCCGGGCATCTGCTGCATCGGGCGCGGTGCGGTGGGCGGCATGCCGGACGGCTGCTGGGGCTGACCGGAGGGCTGCTGGGGCTGGCCGGACGCGGATCCCGGCGAGGTAGGACCATACGGCTGTGACATGGCGCCAGACTATCGGTGGGACGTGTCCTGCGGGGGCGACTGGCGCTGCCGCGGGGGTGCCAAGATGGGGCAATGGCCGAACCGACTCCCCGGGCCGCCGCGTGGGCGGAAACCATGGCAGGGCATGCCGACGCCGACCTGGTCCGCGCGCACGCCGACTCCCGGCTGGGGATGGCGCCCGCGCCGAGCGTGGGGCGTGAGGAGCGTGAGGCACTCGAAGCTGAACGGCTGCGTCCCGGCGCCGCGCTCGCGAGCGGGGCGGGGGGCAGGGCGGTGCCCGAAGAGCCCGACCCCGAGCGCACCTGCTTCGAGCGCGACCGCGACAGGGTGGTCCACTCCACGGCGTTCCGTCGGCTCGCCGGCAAGACCCAGGTCGTCGTCTTCCCGACCGACCACCAGCGGACGCGGCTGACGCACGCGCTGGAGGTGGCGCAGGTGGCGACCTCGATAGCCCGGGGCGTCGGCGCGAACGTCGCCCTCACCGAGGCGATCGCGCTCGCCCACGACTGCGGCCACGGCCCGGGCGGGCACGCCAGCGAGGACGCCTTCGACGCGTTCCTCCCCGGGGGGTATGACCACGGCCCGTGGGGTGCCGACGTCGTGCTGACCTCGCTGAACCTGTGCACCGAGACGCTCGACGGCGTCCGCAACCACTCGTGGTCGCGGCCCGCGCCGGCCACGATCGAGGGCGAGCTCGTCAGTTGGGCCGACAGGATCGCCTACTGCGCGCACGACCTCGAGGACGCCGCCGGAGCCGGCATCGTGGACGCGTCCGAGCTGCCCGCCGAGGTGGTCGAGGTGGCGGGCCGCACCCGGCGTGACCAGTTGAACACCTTCATCACCGCCGTGGTCCGGGCCGTGTGCGAGACGGGGAAGGTCGGCATGGCGTCGTCCGAGGCGGCGGCCCTGGCGGGCCTGCGCGCCTTCAACTACGAGCAGATCTACACCAGGCCCGACGCGATCGCGCAGTCGCAGGCGGTGATAGCGGTGTTGCGGGCGCTCGTCGACCACTACTGCCAGACCCCCGGCGCGCTGCCGCCCGATCTCGGTGCTGCCGACCTCGACGAGCAGGGACGGGTACGCGCCGCGGTGACCTACGTCGCGGGCATGACGGACAGGTTCGCCTTCGACCAGGCGGTGACCCTGCTCGGCTGGGAGCCGGCCCGGCTCCCCAAGGGGATCGGACGCGACGCCTAGGCGCTGCCAACCTGGTCGCCGAGGCCTCTCTTACGACCGGTCCCGGGCGTCGTCGACCACCGCCGGTGATGGTTTCCTCACCGTCCGCGCCGACGAATAGACTCCACGCGTGGCAGGCCTGATCAACGACGACGACCTGACGACTGTCCGCGAGCGATCGAGGATCGACGAGGTCGTCGGGGCGTATGTGACGCTGCGTCCTGCCGGTGGGGGATCGCTGACGGGCCTCTGCCCGTTCCACGAGGAGAAGACCCCGAGCTTCAGGGTCACTCCCGCCCGCGGGTTCTTCCACTGCTTCGGCTGTGGCGAGGGCGGGGACGTCATCAGCTTCGTCCAGAAGATCCAGAACGTGTCGTTCGTCGAGGCAGTCGAATGGCTGGCCGACAGGGCCGGCGTCCAGCTCCGCTTCACCGAGGGCGGCCCCGCCCGTCCCGAACCGGGGCTGCGGCTGCGGATCCTCGAAGCGAACCGGCTCGCCGCCGAGTTCTTCGCCGAGCAGCTGCGCGCTCCGGACGGCCTGCCCGGCAGGCAGTTCCTCGACGGCAGGGGCTTCGACAGGGATTCCGCCGAGCACTTCGACATCGGCTTCGCCCCGCGCGACGGCAGGTCGCTCGGCGCCCATCTCAAGGCCAAGGGCTTCACCGACGCCGAACTCGTGCGCGCGGGCCTCGTCCGCGAGAACGGCTGGGACTTCTTCCAGGGCCGCGTCCTGTGGCCCATCAAGGACGCCGGACGCTCGGTGCTCGGCTTCGGTGCCCGCAGGCTCTTCGACGACGACAGGATGCCGGCGAAGTACCTCAACACCCCCGAGACCCCCGTCTACAAGAAGTCATCGGTGCTCTACGGGCTCGACCTCGCCCGCGGGCCCATCGCCAAGAAGGGCCAGGCGGTCATCGTCGAGGGGTACACCGACGTGATGGCGGCGCACCTGGCGGGGGTCGACACCGCTGTCGCGTCCTGCGGCACGGCTTTCGGCGACGACCACGCACGGATGATCCAGCGCCTGATCGACACCCAGGGCGTCCAGCGCGGCGAGGTGATCTTCACCTTCGACGGCGACGCCGCGGGACAGGCCGCCGCGTTGAAGGTGTTCAAGGGCGACCAGCACTTCAGCGCGCAGACCTACGTGGCGATCGAACCGACCGGGCTCGACCCGTGCGACCTGCGCATCCAGCAGGGTGACGCGGCCGTCCGCGAACTCGTCGCCCGCCGGGTGCCGCTCTACCAGTTCGTCATGCGCAACACGATCGCCGCCTACGACCTCGACAGGGTGGAGGGACGGATGGCGGCGCTGCGGGCCGCGGCGCCGCTGATCAGCAGCATCCGCGACAACGCGCTCGTGATGGGGTACGTGAGGGAACTGGCCAAGATGCTCGGCATCAACGACCCCGACGAGGTGGCGGCGGAGGTGCGGCGCGTGAGGTCGGGCGCCCGTCCTGTCGAGGTCGCCGAGGCCCGGCCACGGGAGGCGTCCGAGTCTGCCCTGCCCACTCCCGATCCGCGGGACAGGAGGCTGGAGGCCGAGCGCGGCACGTTGCGGCTGCTGCTCAGGGCCCCCGAGACCTTCACGGGGATCCTCGACGAGCTGCAGCCTGACGACTTCGTGCATCCCGCGTACCGCGCGCTCTTCGAGAAGATCCGGGACGTTCCCGACAGGACTGGTGACTGGGCGCAGCAGCTCATCGCCGCGGACGTCGACCCGGTGATCGAACAGCTCGTGGTGACCCTCGCCGTCGAGCCGGTGCTGCGCGACCCCACCCCCGCCTACGCCGCTGAGTACGTCGCAGGCGTCAGGTTGCAGTCGATCTCCCGTCAGATCGACTCGCTGAAGTCGAGGTTGCAGCGCACCAACCCCGTCGAGGAGCCGGCCGCCCACCAGAAGATGTTCGCCACCCTCATCGATCTCGAATCCCGCCGCAAGCGCCTGCTCGCCATGGCGACCGGCCCCGCGCTGTAGGGCCCCCGACGCCCCTTCGGGTGCTGTCGTGGTGTTGTCGCGGTGTCGCCGGCCCGGGCGTGTGGCGTCCGGCGGCGACGAGTCTTTCGGGCATGTACAGACTCGCCGACCTGCCGCCGCTGTTGACCGCCGAGGACGAGGCGCGGCTCGCCCGCCAGATCGAGGCGGGCGTGCTGGCCAGCGACGCGCTGGCCACCGGAGAGTTCCCGTGCGAGGCGTCGGTGCAGGAGCTCACCGACATCGAGGCAGAGGGTCGACGGGCGTGGCAACTCTTCCTGCTGTCGAACCTGCGGCTCGTGCTGGCGCTCATGCGTCCGGCGCTGGGGCGGTCGGGTGCCGATCCCGACGAGCTGTTCCAGGAAGGTGTGCTGGCCCTGACCAGAGCCCTCCAACGTTTCGACCACACGCGCGGGCGGTTCAGCACGTACGCGGCCCCGGTGGTGCGCCGGCACCTCATGGAGGTGACGAGTGCGCGGGCGGGGGCGCTCAACATCCCCGCGCGCCGGGCCGTCCAGCTCAGGCACGCGCAGGCGGTCGCCGACGGCCTGGTGCAGGAGCGGGGACGGGTGGTCGGCCTCGGGGAGGTCGCGGAGGCCCTCGGGTCGAGCGTGGAGTGGACGCGGCGGCTGCTGGGCCACAGGACGTCGGTGTCGCTGGAGGCGATCACCGCCGCCGACTGGTTGGCCGCGCCCGAGACCGCCGAACCGGAGGACGGGCTCGACGCCGCACGGGTGGCGGAGGACCTCGCCCTGCTGCCGGGCTACGAGCGCGACGCCCTGCGGCTGCGCTTCGGCTTCGCCGACGGCGAGTGCCACAGCTTCCGTGAGATAGCGCTCCGCCTGGGCGTCTCCACGAGCTCGGCCCGCCGCAGCGTCGAGCGCGCGGTCTCGACCCTGCGCGCCCGCCACGCGCCCGCGCTCACCAGCGAGGCGTCCTGACCCGCGGGGGCCGGACCGCGGTGCGGTCAGGCGTCGAAGAGGCCAGTGATGGGCAGGTTCGGCTCGGTGGGGATCCTGAGGAACTCCTCGAGCATCGTGAAGAACCCGTCCTTGTCGACCTGCTCGATGACGTGGGCGTTCGGGGTGATCCCGAACTTCGGCCAGGCCATGACCGAGGCGCCCCGCGTGAGGGGCGACACGGTGTCGATGTCGACGCGGTAGTCGGCCTCGTCGACCACCAGTTCGGGATGCAGCAACGTGGCGAGGGTCATCGAGTCGGGGTGGGTCGAGCCGTTGACGCCGACGCTCTCGTTGAAGTCGAGGGTCGTGTCGCACACCCGCTTGAAGAACTGGGCGAGCGGCGTGCCGATGCCGGTGAGCCTGGAGTAGCCGGCCCTGTCGATGGTGGCGTCGCGCAACGTGACGGGGTCCCACGTGAGGATGTGGAGATCGGGGAAGCCCGCCTCCATCACGATCTGGGCAGCCTCCGGGTCGACGTACAGGTTGTACTCGGCGGCGGCCGTCACGTTGCCGAGGCCGTTGTTGGACCCGCCCATGATGAAGAGGCTCTTCACCCGGGACGGGAACGTCCTGTCGAGGACCACGGCCGTGGCGATGTTGGTGAGCGGCCCGATCGCCACGATGCTCACCTCACCCGGCGCCTCGGCGGTGATCCGCAGCAGGGCGCTCACGCCGTGCTCGGCGGCGAGCGACGTCGAGGAGAAGTCCATCGACAACCCGCCCGACCCGTCCCCGTGGACGTCCTCGGCGGACTCCCACGCCCGCAGCATCGGCCGGCGACAGCCCGCGTGGATCGGCACCTGCCCGAGCCGTCCCGCGACGTTGAGAGTCAGGTGGGCGTTGGCAACCTGCTGGTCGAAGCCCACATTCCCGGCGACCATCGTGATCGCCTTGAGGTCGGCGACCGGATCGAGCAGCGCCCACAGGATCGTCACGCAATCGTCCTGCGCGGTGTCGGTGTCGATGATGACGGGAATCTTCACCCGGTGCCCCTCTCTGGTGGAGGCAGCACCCTAACCGGCGAGGGTGCGCCTAGCCCAGCGGCCCGGGAACCGGACGGTAGGAGCGCCGGCGATGCGCCGTCGTGAAACCGAGCCGGTGGTAGATGCGCAACGCGTCCCGGTTGTCCGCCCACGCGCCGAGGCACACCCACGAGGCGCCGGCTTCCAGGCCCAGCCGGGTGACGGTGGCCGTCAGCCTCGCGCCGAGTCCTCGCTGGCGGGCGGACGGGACGACTCCCAGCCCGTGGAGGTGCCAGCTCTCCGCGTCGTCGTCGGCACCACCGCGTCGATTCGCGCCGAGCACTCCCAGCAGGCGTCCGTGCTCGCGCACTCCCCACCAGCCGACCTCGTCGGGGTGCTCCGGGTCGGCGTCGGTGGTCGGATTCGCCTCGCCGAGGCACGCGCGGATGGCGTCGAGGTCGCCGACGAGGTCGAGCCGCTCCACGGGACCGTCCGCGGCGGGGGGAGGCGTGGTGGTGACGAGGAAGTCCCAGCCGGGGTTCGGCGTCACCCGCAACGCGTCGCACGCCTGCTGCGGCAGCGGTATCGAACGCGGCAGGTCGAGCCACCTGGGGCGCAGCCCCTCGCCGAGCAGGCTCGTCAGCACCGCCACGGCGCCGTCTCCGTAACCGCTGATGCTCGTCCCGTGATCGCCGTCGGTGAGGATCACGACGCCGTCGTCGTCACCCACCACGCGCGCCTGCCGGAACTGCCGCCTGTGAAGACACACCAGGCTGTCGGCGCGCCACCTCGCGGGCAGCGCCTCGAAGCCGTGACCCGGGAGGGTGAGAGTGCTCTCCAGGTCAAGCATCGTGCAGCCTCTCTCCTCGTGGATCCAGCAGTGGAGAGTAGCGACTGCCGCGCGTTCCGCACGCCAGGTTCGCGCCGCCGGACAGCGGCGACGTTCAGCCCAGGGCGGGGAGCAGGGCGTCCATGGCCTGGAGGACGTAGTCGGGCCGGGCCGAGGGCGGCGCGGCGCTCACCTGGGCGAGGCTGGTGTCGCCGCCGAGCACGAGCGCTGTCGCCGCGCCCGCCGCCCGTCCCATGGCGATGTCGGTGCGCAGCCTGTCGCCGACGACGAGCGCCCGCTCGGCCGGGACGCCCAGCAACTCCAGCGCCGTCGTGACGG
>JAEWIK010000225.1 GCA_023387135.1 Actinomycetes bacterium
ACGCGGCCACTAGACCCGACCCAGGTAGCTGCCGTCGCGGGTGTCGACCTTGACCTTCTCACCGGTGGTGATGAAGAGCGGCACCTGGATCTGCAGGCCGGTCTCGACGGTGGCGGGCTTGGTGCCACCGGTGGAGCGGTCGCCCTGCAGGCCCGGCTCGGTGTAGGTCACCTCGAGTTCGACGGACGCGGGCAGGTCGACGTACAACGGGCTGCCCTCGTGCATCGCGATGGTCGCGGTGCCGTTCTCGAGCAGGTAGTTCTTGGCGTCCGACATGACGGTTTCGGGGACGTTGATCTGGTCGTAGGTGTCGGTGTCCATGAACACGTAGGCCTCACCGTCGTGGTAGAGGTACTGGAATTCACGGCGATCCACCTGCGCGGTGTCGACCTTGACGTCGGAGTTGAAGGTGCGGTCCACAACCTTGCCGGACAGCACGTGCTTGAGCTTCGTCCGGACCACGGTGTTGCCCTTGCCGGGCTTGTGGTGCTGGAACCAGATCACCGACCACAGTTGCCCGTCGAGATCGAGCACCATGCCATTCTTCAGATCGTTGGTGGAAACCACGCGTCAAGCCCTTCGCCTCGTCCAGATATCGCAGCGGCACAGTCTACGGCCAGCGGCCTCGGCGCCTCAAATGAGCCGGCGTGTGCCCGCCCGCGCTAGTGGGTGGGGGTGTCGACGCTCGCGGCGCGCTCGGCACCGGCGGCCACGGCCTGGTACGCCTCGGCCATCGCCTCCTCGTCGGGACCCGCCACGACGTAGGTCTGGGCGAGCGCCTGCAGCAGGACGAACCTGATCGTGCGGCCGCGGACCTTCTTGTCGAGGTTCATGGCGGCGCGGAGGTCGGGCCAGGCGCCGTCGTCATAGGTGGTCGGCAGACCCGCCTCGCGCAGCACGCTGCGATGGCGCTCGACGAGGTCGGCGTCGATCATGTCCAGCCTGTGCGCCAGCTCGGCGGCGTACACCATGCCGACGCTGATCGCCGAACCGTGCCGCCACCCGAAGTGCTCGCGCAACTCGATCGCGTGACCGAGGGTGTGGCCGTAGTTGAGTGCCTCGCGTCCGACGTTCGCGCCGCTGGAGGTCCGTTCCCGCAGGTCGGTCGAGACCACCTGTGCCTTCACAGCGACGGCACGGCGGATGAGCCGCGCCTGCAACTCGGACGGCACCAGCGCTTCGGCGGGGTCGTCCTCGAAGCCGTCGAGGATGGCAGGGTCGGCGATGAAGCCGCACTTGAGCACCTCGGCGAAGCCCGAGTGCAGTTCGGCGGTCGGCAGCGACTCCAGGAACTCCAGGTCGGCCAACACTGTGAAAGGCTCGTGGAAGGCGCCGACGAGGTTCTTCCCCGCCGGGAGGTTGATGCCCGTCTTGCCGCCCACGGCGGCGTCGACCATCGCCAGCACGGTCGTGGGCATCGCTATGTAGCGGACGCCCCGCAGCCAGGTGGCCGCCACGAAGCCGGCGAGGTCTGTCGTCGTCCCGCCACCGAGGCCCACGATCGCGTCCGACCTGGTGAAGCCCGCTTCCGCCAGCGTGTTCCAGCAGTGTTCGAGGACGGCGGGGGTCTTGGCGGCCTCCGCCTCCGGAATCGCGATCGGCAGCACCTGCTGGTCGAGCCCGGAGCTCAGGTTCCTGACGTGCTGCTCGAGGCCGGGGGCGTGGATGATCGCCACCCGATCGACACCCTCCAGGAACTGCGACAGCAGGGCTGAGACCCCGTGTGCCACGAGCACCTGGTAGGGCTGTCCGGTGAAGACGTCAATGGGATCCCACGTGTTCATCGCGCCTCCTCCCACAGGCCGGCCACCCGGTCGGCGGTGGCTTCCACATCGAGCTTGTCGGTGTCCACGCGGGCTGTGGCGACGTCGTCGTACCAGTGCTCACGCTCGGCGAGCAGTGCCTCCATGCGCTTCCGCAGGCCGGTGAGGGCCTCCATCCCGAGCGCGGCCATGCCGAGCCTGCGGGTGGCTTGCGCGACAGACACCTGCAACCACACCACGTCCAGCCCCTGGAGCGCGGCCCGCACCGCTTCCTGCTCGACGGCCGCCGAGCCGAGACTGACGACCCCCGGCCGTTGCAGCGCCGTGAGGCTGGCGGAGGTCTGGGCGGCGGCGATCCGCTCGCCGGGGAGTGAGGCGTAGGCCTCGGACAGGGGCATGCCCAACGTCCTGGCCACCTCCTCGTCGGTATCGACGAAACCCGCGCCGGTGCGCTCCGCCACGAGGCGGGCGATCGTGCTCTTGCCCGCTGCCGGGGCGCCCACCAGCACCAACGTGTCTGTCGATCCAGCGAGGTTCACCACAGGCGCTTCTCCTCGAGTCGCGTGAGGTAGCCCTGGAGATTGCGGCGGGTCTCCGCCAGCGAGTCGCCGCCGAACTTGTCGAGGACCGCCTCGGCGAGCACGAGCGCCACCATCGCCTCGGCGACGACTCCGGCCGCCGGCACAGCACACACGTCCGAACGCTGGTGGTGGGCCTTCGCGGCGTCCCCGGTGGCCACGTCCACGGTCCGCAGCGCGCGCGGGACGGTGGCGATCGGTTTCATCGCGGCGCGGACGCGCAGCACCTCCCCGTTGGTCATACCACCTTCTGTACCCCCCGATCGGTTCGACAGTCGCGTGATCCTGCCGCCGCCGGGAACCATCTCGTCGTGGGCGAGCGAACCCCTGGTCCGGGCGAGGTCGAAGCCGTCGCCGACCTCCACGCCCTTGATGGCCTGGATCCCCATCAGCGACGCCGCGAGCTTGGCGTCGAGCCTGCGGTCGGCCTGGCTGTGCGACCCGAGGCCCGGCGGCAGGCCGTACGCGAGCACCTCGACGACCCCGCCGAGGGTGTCGCCCTCGACCCTCGCCTGTTCGATCTCGGCCTGCATCGCGACGCTGGCGGCGAGGTCGTGGCAACGGACGGGGTCAGCGTCGATCGCCGCCAGATCCCCCGGCAGCGGCAGGTCGGTGCCTTCTGCACGCGCCTGCCCGATCGACACCACAT
>JAEWIK010000231.1 GCA_023387135.1 Actinomycetes bacterium
CCGCGAGAGCGGGGGTCGCCGGCGGCGTGTTCTCGCCCTCGCGGTCCTGTCGTCCCTTGTCAACCGGGCGGCCGTGACGGTTCGCCGCCCGCCGGCAGCGGCCCTGGCAGCTTCCGGCGGCCAGTCGTTATCAAGGGGAAACGGCCGCTTGCACCCCTGCGTCGTGCTCGGGTAGTGTCTGTCCATTCCGTATGACAACGTTGACATAGAGGTCAGGTCCATGCAGCACCGCTCCCGCCTTCTCTCGACCCCCGCACACCTCCGGCGCGTGGCAGTGACCGCCGCCGTGGCGTTGCTGGCGTCCGGGCTCTCCGTCCCGCTCGCCCAACCCGCGCACGCCGCGGGGACGACGGTCGACTACACGCAGTACGTCGACCCGTTCATCGGAACCGAGGACGACTTCGGGCAGGACGGTCCGGGGGCGTTCGTGCCGCACGGCCTCGCCAAGCTCACGCCGCTGTCGAGCCCGCGCTCCCACACCGGCTACGACTACAACTCGACGATCATCAAGGGCTTCACGGCCATCACCCTCGACGGGGTGGGCGGCAACGGCGCCGGCGGCGACTTCCTGGTGTCCCCGACGTACCAGAACTACACGGCGCGTCCGAGCAGCGCGAGCTACGACAAGACCTACTCCCACACCAACGAGTCGGCCGAGCCCGGGTACTACCAGGTGGGCCTGACCGAGGCCGGCAAGGCGATCAACGCCCAGGTCACCGCCGACACCCGCACCGGCGTGCAGGACTACACCTTCGCCAACGCGGGCAGGGCCTCCCTGGTGGTCGACCTCGCCAACAACTTCGGCACCAGGCAGGGCGCCTCGCTCACCGTCGGTACCACAGAGGACGGCAGGGCCACGCTGGCGGGCTCGCTCAAGGGCTACTTCTACAACTCCAGCTACTCGCTCTACTACTACGCGGAGACCACCGTCCCCACCGCGACAGTCAGCACGTGGGGAGCGACGGGCTTCAGCCCGACCAGGCTCTCCCAGTCGGGCACCGACATCGGCGCAGTCCTCGGGTTCGACGTGGCCGCGGGCGACCACGTCGGCCTGAAGGTGACGCTGTCGCCGATCAGCGCCCAGCAGGCCAAGCGCGACCAGCAGGCCGAGGTGTCGGGCAAGGACTTCGCCGACGTCAGGGCCGCGGCGACCGCCGAGTGGAACCGGACCTTGGGCGCGGTCGAGGTGCAGGAAGGCTCCGACGACGACCCCACGGGCGACCTGAAGACGCTCTTCTACACCCACCTGTTCAGGATGTCGGGCTCCCCGCTCAACGCGACCTCCACCGACGGCACCTACCGCGGTGCCGACGGCAAGCTCTACAGCGCCGAGGGCTACACCCACTACGACTCGTGGTCGCTGTGGGACGACTTCCACAAGTACTCCTCGATCGCGGCGGTCTACCCCGACGTCTACCGGGACGTCGCGCAGTCGCTGGTCGACCTGTTCGCCGAGATGACCAACAGCGGCTCGGGGTCGCTGGGCAGCCTGCTGCAGTCGGTGCCGACCGTCAGGTGGGAGCGCGCCGCCATCGTCATCGCGGACGCGATCAACAAGGGGGTCGACCTCAAGCGGCTGGACGAGGCGTACCCGTCCCTGGTCAAGCACTCCAACGGCAACTACTCCAGCACGAACGAAGCACTGGGCTTCATCCCGGGCAGCGTCGCCGACACCGTCGGCACCTCGTACGACGACTGGGGCATGTCGGTCATCGCGCAAGCTCGGCAAGCAGGCCGATGCCGCCCGCTACCTGAAGCGCTCGGCCAACTACGTCAACCTCTTCAACAAGGCGGCCCTGGCCGGCAACGCCCAGGCCCTCGCCTCGGGGACCGGCGTGGAGAACGTCGGCCTGCTGATGCCGAAGACCGCGGCCGGCTGGACGGCGAACGTCGATCCCGAGCGCTTCGAGGCGTCAGGCGCCGGTCTCTACCAGGGCACGCTGTGGCAGTACAACTGGTACGACGCCCAGGACATGGGCGGCATGATCACCCTGATGGGCGGCAAGGACAGCGCCAGGACGGCGCTCGGCTTCCTGTTCGGTGAGCAGGCCCCCGACGACTGCAAGCGGATGCTCCACTCCAACGCCAACGAGATCGACCTGCAGTCGCCCTACCTCTTCAACTACGTGGGCGCTCCGAGCCGGACCCAGTACTGGGCGCGCGCCATCATCGCCGCCCCGTCCTGCAACAGGTACATCGCCACCGGGTCGACCGGGGAGGCGCCGTCGGGCAATGGCGAGTTCACCACTCCCGCCAGGATGCTGACCTACAAGAACAGCCCCCAGGGCTTCCTCCCCACGATGGACAACGACGCGGCCACGATGTCGTCGGTGTTCGTCTCCGGCGCGCTCGGGCTGTTCCCCGTGACGGCGGGCTCCGACTCGTTCCAGATCGGCTCGCCGATCTTCGAGAAGACCACCCTTCACTACCCGGGCGGCAAGGACTTCGTCATCGAGGCAGGCGGCGTGAACGCCGACTCCTACTACATCCAGGACGCGACGCTGAACGGCAAGGCCCTCGACAGGACCTGGCTGACCTACGACGAGCTGGTCTCCGGCGGGGTGCTGCACTTCGACATGGGAGGCACCGCCTCCCACTGGGGTGAGGACAGCCCGATGGCGTACACCATGAGCGACGAGCTGCCGAGCTCGGTGTACGACACGACGAGCCCGCTGGTCACCAGCGCGGGCGTCTTCGAGGAGGCTGCCGCCAACGACGGCTCGATCGCCGGCGGCGTCTCCGTCTCGGCCAACGGCTTCGCCTTCGCGGGGGAGCCGGGTGCCGACCTCACGTCCCAGGTGAGCGCGACCGGCCTGCCCACCGGCTTGTCGCTGGTGGCCGGCAAGGCCGCCGACGGGACGCTGGCGCTCAGCCTCGCGGGCAAGGCTGCCCACCACCTGGTGGGCGACTCCACCGACGGCGTCACTGTCACCCTGGCAGAGGGCGCTTTCGAGGGGACCGCCCCGGCGGCCGAGGACCGCGTGCTGACGTTCAAGGTCAGGTTCGCCGGCTACTCGCTGACCCCGAGCACGACGACCATCACCGCGGCCGCCGACGGCACCGTGGACGCGACGGTGGACCTCACCCTCGCCGGCGGCGTCACCTTCGCCGGGCCGGTCGGTGCGGGCCTGCCCTCGGACGCGGTGTCCTTCCCGGGGCTCGACGAGGGGATCAGCGGCGCCGTCACCAAGACCGGGCCGACGACGGCGCGCCTCTACCTCAGCGGGACGCTCGCCGACCCGCAGGCGTCCACCTTCATCCTCGCGCTGAAGGATGCCGCCCTGAGCGGCGCGACAGCGGCGCAGGTCAGCGGTCCCGGCACGACGGGCATCGATCCCTTCAGGATCGGCCCCGTCTCCGACGCCAGGGCCGACCTGCAGTCGCTGTACGACGAGGCCAGGCTGGTCACTCCCGACAACTACTCGGCGGGTTCGTTCGCCGCGTTGCAGACGGCGGTCACCGCCGCTGCGGCGGCACTGGCCGACCAGCAGGCTTCCGACACTGTCCTCAACCGCGCGCTGGTCAACCTGCAGGCCGCGATCGACGGCCTGGTCATCGGCGAGGGCGGCTACCGCCTGCTCCAGGCCGAGGCCTACGACTCGTGGTCGGGCGGCTCGCTCAAGACCGAGAGCGGCGGCACCGGGACGAACGTGGGCGGTGTGTCGCCAGGCTCCTGGCTCGCCTACCGCGGGCTCGACTTCGACGAGAAGCAGCTCGAGTCGTTCCTGATCTCCTACTCGCACAACCCTTCCAGCGCCTCGGCCAGCGCGAAGGTCGAGCTCCGGACGGGGTCCGCCGCGGGCCCGCTGGTCACGACCATCGACCTGCCGACCACCAACGGCTGGACCAACTACACCCAGCTGACGCACCGGTTCACCGACACCGAGCTGCAGGCGTTCGCCGGCAGGAACGACGTGTACCTGGTGTTCCTGGGCTCTGCCGACAAGTCATGGGTGGCCAACCTCGACTACTTCCAGTTCCTCCCTGTCGCCTCCCAGAACCCGGGCCCGTTCCAGTACCCGCAGCTGACCCCGACCAACGTGACGCAGGTCGGCCCGAACGTCGGCCGTGACACAGCCTCGGGGGTGTACACGAACTTCGCCAACACCCACAACGAGGAGTGGGTGAAGTACGCCGGCGTCCAGTTCGGGCCGCACGGCGCCGACACCCTGTCGCTGTCGTACGACAAGCCGAACAACGACCGCTCGATCGACAAGACGTGGATCGACGTGCGGCTCGGCAGCGCGACCGGGACGACGGTGGCCTCCACCCCGATGCTGGCGCGGACCGGCTCCGGCTGGGGCACCTACGCCACGCTCGCGATCAGCGTCGACCCGAAGGTCTTCACCGGTACCCAGGACGTCTTCTTCGTCTTCAGGATGGACCCGCCCAACACGACGCAGACCAACCCCTACGTCGCCAACGTCAAGTGGTTCCAGTTCGGTGACTCCACCGCCGCCGGCGGCACCCAGAAGACAGTCCAGTTCGAGTCGATCAGGAGCGGCAACGGACTGCTCAGCGCCGCCGGCCTGGTGAGCGGAACCGACTACTCCGGGGTCGACCTGAAGGTCGAGGTGAGCGGGGCCAACACCAGCATCACGCAGCTCGCCGGGACGAAGAACGGGAGCTGGGTGCGCTACCAGAACGTGAACCTCGGCGACAACCTCGCCACCTCGCTGAGCGTGACCTACGACGCGCCCGGCGACAAGGCGGTCTCGCCGTCGCTCGCGGTCTACCTCGATTCGATGGCGGGCGACCCCCTGCTGGTCAAGGCGTTGCCGAACACCGCCCCGACCGGCTGGGGCTCGTTCCGGACGGTCACCATGCAGCTCCCGCAGCCGATCACGCGCAACCACGCCCTGTACTTCCAGTTCCGCAGTTCGCCGACCGACACGGCCCCGTACGCGGGCAACTTCGACTCCTTCACCCTGGGTTACGGCGGCGACAAGACGGCGCTGCAGGCCGAGGTGACGGGTGTCGCCGAGCTGGCCGGCCAGGGCGATCGCTACCTCGCGGCTGACTTCGCGGTCTTCACCAGGGCGCTGGACGCGGCGCGCGACGTGCTGGCAGACCCCGCCGCGACCACCGCCGAGGTCACCGGCGCCCTGCGGACGCTGAAGCTCGCCGCCGACCAGCTCGAGTGGAAGGTCGTCAAGCAACTCGACGAGCTGATCGCCAAGGCGCGGGCGGTGGACGAGCGTCACGTCACTCCCGAGTCGTACGCGACCCTGACCGCGGCGCTGGACACGGCCACCTCGCTGGACTCCGAGACGAGTTCGTACTCGGACTACCAGGCCGCGCTGGCGGGCCTGAATGCCGCCTACAGCGGGCTCAGCGGGGTCGACAGGACGGCGCTCGCCGAGATCCTCGTGACGGCGGGCGGCCTCGGGGCGAGTTCCTACACGACATCGTCCTGGGCCGCGTTGAACGACGCGGTGCAGGCGGCGCAGCAGGTGGCGGACGACGTCGACGCGACGCAGGCGCAGGTGAACGACGCGGCCGCCCAGGTCGCCGATGCCATCGACGGGCTCGTCACGCGCGGCGATCCCACGGCGCTGCAGGCCCTCATCGATGCCAGCGCCGTGGTCAGCGGCAAGCTCGACGGTTTCACCGCCGCCAGCGCCAAGGCCTTCACCGACGCGCTCACGGCGGCCAGGCAGACCCTGGCGGCGGCCGACGACAGGTCGCAGGGTCAGCTGGACGCCGCGGCGACCAGCCTGCAGGCTGCCCTGTCGGGCCTCACCGTGAAGCCCGCCGTCCCGGTCGACAAGGCGGTGCTGCAGTCGATCTACGCGAGCGCCTCGGCGCTGTCGAACAAGGACGGGATCTACACCGCGGCCTCGTGGAACGCGCTGCAGGCGCAGCTCACCAACGCGAGGGCGGTGCTGAAGTCGTCGACCGCGACCCAGGCACAGGTGGATGCCGCCGCCCGCGGGCTCGCGGGTGCCGTGACGGGGCTCCGGATCACGCCGCCCCTGCCGGTGAAGGTGAAGCTCAACCAGTCGCAGCTCAGGTTGGTGAAGGGCGCCTCCTTCATCCTCGAGGAGGGCGTCTACTTCTCCCGTGGCTCGGCGCCGGCGTACTCCGGGGCGGTGACCTGGAAGTCGTCCAGCCCGAAGCTGGCGACTGTCTCCAGCGCCGGCAAGATCAAGGCGCTCAAGCCCGGGACGGTGACGATCACCGCCACGACCACCCAGGCCAACGCCGCCGGCAAGAAGCTCTCGGTCAGCATCAAGGTGACGG
>JAEWIK010000315.1 GCA_023387135.1 Actinomycetes bacterium
ACCTCCAGCAACTCACCATGGAGTCCAACGGCAAGGGCGTCCGCTCGGACGGCAAGCCCGTCACCACCGAGACCGGCGAGGTCTTCTGGGGCGAGCCCGGCACCAACGGCCAGCACGCCTTCTACCAGTTGATCCACCAGGGGACGCAGCTCATCCCGGCCGACTTCATCGCCGTCGCCACGCCCGCGCACCCGCTGAAGGACGGCGGTGCCGACGTCCACGAGCTGTTCCTCGCCAACTTCTTCGCCCAGACCAAGGCGCTCGCCTTCGGCAAGACCGCCGATGAGGTCAGGGCCGAGGGCACCGCCGAGGAGATAGTGCCGGCGCGCGTCTTCCCCGGGAACCGTCCCACGACCTCGATCATGGCTCCCGCCCTGACCCCCGGCGTGGTCGGCCAGTTGATCGCCCTCTACGAGCACATCACGTTCACCCAGGGCGTCGTGTGGGGCATCAACTCGTTCGACCAGTGGGGAGTGGAACTGGGCAAGCAACTCGCCCTGCAGATAGCTCCCGCCGTCGCCGGCGACTCCGACGCCCTCGCCGCGCAGGACCCTTCCACGCGCTCGCTCGTCAGCTATTACCTCGCGAACCGCCGCTGATTCTCCGGTGCCCGCAGGGACGAGAACGGGCGTCAGGAGGCGCCGGGAGGCGTCGTGCCTACCCAGCGCCACACCGGCGACCGCGGGGGAGTCGAATCGATCTGGAGCGCGTGGACGGATAGACTCGCCCGGAAGGACCGGCTGGGCAACGGTCGAGGCAGGATGATGGAGACCCGACAGGGATGAGTCTGGCCGAATACGCGGCGAAGAGCGGGCTGCACCGGGTAGGTGCACGACCCCCGTTCTGGTCGTACCTCAAGCAGACGTGGGAACGCCGCGACTTCGTCGTGGCGATGGCGCAGTTCAGGCTGCGGGCCTCGGTGGAGTCCAATCGACTGGGGGTCGGTTGGCTCTTCCTCGAACCCGTCCTCAACGCACTGATCTACGGCACCATCTTCGGCGTCATCCAGCAGGGCACCCGCGGCCCCGACTACCCCGCCCACGTCATGGTGGGCGTGTTCCTCTGGGGCTTCTTCTCCGCCAGCCTCGTGAAGGGCGCGAAGTCGATCACCGGCAACCAGTCGCTGGTGCAGTCGCTCGCCTTCCCCCGCCTCACGCTCCCGGCAGCCCAGATCATGGAAGAGCTCATCTCGCTCATGCCGGCCATCGCGCTGCTCGTGGTGATCCTGCCGTTCATGGTGCACTGGCCGACGCTCGAATGGCTCTTGTTCATCCCGCTGCTGCTGCTGTACTCGATGTTCAACGCGGGAGTGGCGATGATCGCCGCCCGCCTGACAGTGCACGTCCGCGACCTGACGCAGATCCTGCCGTTCCTGTCGCGCCTGCTCTTCTACACCTCAGGGGTGCTGTTCAACGTGAGCACCCTCTTCCAGGAGCACCCCTGGGTCATCAGGGTGTACGACTTCCACCCGATCTACCAGGTGCTGCAACTGGCACGCGGCATCTTCCTGAATACGAAGGTGTTCGATCCGATGTACTGGGGCTACTTCGCAGTCTGGTCGCTGCTCACCTTCGGGTTCGGCCTGGTGTTCTTCTGGGTGGCGGAGGAGCGGTATGGCCGTGACTGAATCCTTCCCGCAGCACGCAGTGCCCGCCCCCGACGGACGCCGTCCTGTCGTGGTGGTGGACGACCTGCACGTCAAGTACAGGGTCTACGCCGGCGGGCGCGCCATCAAGGGCGGCCAGGGCGGCGGCCTGCTCGCCAAGCAGCGTCGCGGCATCAGGGAGGTCCACGCCCTCAAGGGCGTCTCCTTCGTCGCCTACGAGCACGAGTCGATCGGGGTCATCGGCTCCAACGGCTCCGGCAAGTCCACGCTGATGCGGGCCATCACGGGGCTCACGCCACCCGAGTCGGGGGCCGTCTACGCGTCGTCCCGTCCCAACATGCTGGGGGTGGGGGCGGCCCTGCTCGGTGACCTGTCCGGCGAGCGCAACATCCTCCTCGGCGGCCTGGCGCTCGGCATCCCGCGCAAGGACGTCATAGCCCTGCGCGACGAGATCATCGACTTCGCCGACCTGCAGGAGTTCATCGACCTCCCGATGCGCACGTACTCCTCGGGCATGCAGGCGAGGCTGAAGTTCTCGATCGCCACGATCAGGCACCACGAGATCCTCATCGTCGACGAGGCGCTGTCGGTGGGCGACAAGTACTTCCGCGCCAAGAGCGAGAGCCGCATCCGCGAGATCAAGGACAACGCCGGCACGGTCTTCCTCGTCTCCCACAGCCTCACGTCCATCCGTGACACCTGCACCCGCACGATCTGGCTCAACAAGGGCGAACTCATGATGGACGGGGACACCGAGACCGTCGTCGCCGCCTACGAGGAAGCGCGGCGCTGAGGCAGTGAGTGGACGCCCTGGCGGGCGTCCGTCCGAGGAACCGTAGGCGCCGGGCGCCTGGAAAGGACACTCGATGAGCGACGAGGAACCCGTCGAGATCACCGAGGAAGCCGACGCGGAGGCCAGTTCCGCCCAGGTCGCCGACGCGGCGCAGGCGGTGCGGATGGGCAACTCCTTCGAGTTCGCCAGGGCGGTGCTCGGTGACCCGCGCACCCCGCGCTGGCTGTCCTGGCTCGACACCGTCGCCGCCCGTGCCTACTTCCCGATCACCGGCGTGCTCTGGCTGGCGCTGGTCGTCTGCACCCTCGCCGACTGGATCGTCGCGGGCGCCGTGGTCTTCGTCCTCGCGGGGCTGTTCGACTGGGTGGCGTCCCGCGGCTACGTGCGGGCGACCCTGCTGCTGCGCCGCGTGGGCGTGCAGTCGCACGTGAGGGTGGCGATCCGCGGCGTGCTGCTGATAGCGCTGCTCGCCGCCGACGGCCACTCCTCGCTCGCCGTCGGCGCCGCTGCCGTCCTGCTGGTGCTGGTGTTCGACGAGATAGTGAACTGGGCCTGCACGGCGTGGCTGACCACCAGGCAGCCGCCGCTGGAGTACCTCCCGGGTGGGCCGCAGCCGTCCGCCAGCGTGGCCTTCGCGCGTGCCTACTGCAGGTCGTCGTGGGCGGCGCCCGACACCGTCGCCCTGGAGGCGGCGCTGGGGGTCGCCGTGCTGGTGGCAGTCGTCACGGGAGCGGACGGGCCGCTGCCGGCGCTCATCGGCGCCCTGGTCCTGGGCGTGGCGGGGCTCGGCTTCACCGCCAGGTACGCCCTGGGAGTGCGCAACCTCGGCTCCCCGAAGGCCGCCAAGCGGATCCAGCAGGACCTGCTCGGCAAGCTCGACCGGCAGGCTCCCGTCGCCGTCATCTACATGTCGGCGGACGCCGGCCAGTCGCTGTACATCCTCAACCAGTGGGTCCCCACCCTGGAGAGGTTGCCGCACCCGGCGTTCATCATGGTGCGCGAGGCCAGCCACCTCGCCCCGATCAAGCCGACCAGCCTGCCGGTGCTGTACGCGCCCAACACCCGGCACGTCGAGGACCTCTGCCGGCCGTCGGTGCGGGTCGCCTACTACCTCGCCAACGCGGGCAAGAACGTGCACCTGCTGCGGGAGGCGAGGATCAGGCACGTCTTCCTCAACCACGGCGACTCCGACAAGTCCACCTCGGCGAACCCCGTCTCCCGGGTGTACGACGGCGTCTGGGTGGCGGGGCAGGCGGCCATCGACAGGTACGAAGCCGCAGGCATCTCGATGCCCCGCTCGCAGTACGCGATAGTCGGGCGCCCGCAGGTGGAGAGCCTGCACGTCGGGCCGCTGGCGCCCGACGCGCCCCGGACGATCCTGTACGCCCCCACCTTCGAGGGCTACTACGAGGAGTCCAACTACTCCTCGCTGGAGCGCATGGGTCCGGCGATGATCAGGCGCATCCTCGACACGCTGCCGGACGTCAGGATCATCTTCAAGCCGCACCCCGCCAGCGGCGTGCAGCGGCCCGGCATGATCCAGGCGAGGATCGACATCGTCGCCATGCTGGCCGAGGCGCCGGGCAACCACCTCTACGTGGGGCCCGAGTCGTCGCTCACGCTGTACGAGTGCTTCGACCAGGCCAACGCCCTCATCTCGGACATCTCGAGCGTGGTCACCGACTTCCTCTACACCGGGCGTCCGCTCCTCACCTCGAACCCGCGCCGGCTCGACCTCGACACGTACAAGCGGACGTTCCCCACCCAGGGCGCGTCGTACATCCTCGAACGGGACCTGTCGAACCTCGACGCGGTGCTGGCCGACGCGCTCGGCCCCGACAGCATGCAGGCCGAGCGCCTGGCGATGAAGAAGTACGTGCTGGGCGACCTGCCCGAAGGGCCGACCGCCGCCTTCGTGGCGGAGGCCGCGCGGATCGCCGCCGAGGCCGAGGCGCACGCGGCGTCCATCGTGAACGAGTTCCGCGTCAAGGTCTAGTCGGGCCCGACGCGGGGCGGGCTCACTCGAACCAGTGAGCGCCCATCCTCGCCTGTGACAGGCCGGAGATCACCGTCGCGCCCGGCGCGGGGCGTTCCAGCGCGACGTTGCTGTGGTCGGTGGGCTGCAGCCTGGCGAAGTGGCCCTTGAGCACGATGTTGAGCGTCTCGTTGAGGCTGGCGCCGTACTCGTCGATCAGTTCCCTGGCGACCTCGCCGAAGCCCGCCTCCGCCAGCGCCACCGGGTCGATGACGGCGACCCGGGAGTCGAACGTCGTGCCGCCGTGACCGCACCGGGCGTGGGCGGCCGCGAGGAAGCGCAGCGCGCCGCGCCAGTCGTACGCCTGGCGGCTCGCGACCCGGCGGATCACCACCGAGATCTCCTGGTGCCCGTCGCGGATGTCCTCCCGCGCCGCGAGCGCGTGGCCGCCCAGGTCGAGGTCGAACAGGCCGTCCAGCGGACCCCTCACGACGGCGTCAGACGGCAGCAGCAGCACCCTGACCCCGGCAGGCAGCGAGTCGAGCACGCTGGCCAGCATGAGCGCCTGTTGCTGCTGGGCAGACCCTCGTTCCGGGACCGGCAGGTCCCTGATCCAGCGGACGGTGTCGGAGTGCTCGCCGCCGGGTCCCACCACCACGACCGCGGTCTGCGGCGCGTGTTCGGCCAGCGACGAGAGGAGTTCCTGGACCCCGCGCTCGCTGCGGTAGGGGGCGTCGACGACGACGAGGCGCGAGGCGAGCGGCGCCGGCGGGGAGGGCTGGGGGAGCGCGTGCGGCCTCAGTTCGAAGTCGTCGAGGAAGCGTTCGGCCTCGGCGACATCGCGCGCGCACAGTTGCCGCCACCTCGAGTAGACCTCGTCCTCGCCGGCGCCGTCCGCCAGCCAGCCGAGCACCGCCGACGACTTCGCCAGCAGCCCCTCACGCATGGCGTCGAAGGCAGCGTCGTCGAGTTCCAGCAGGCCGCCGTAGCTCACGTCGCTGCGGTTGGCGGGTTCGAACCGCACCCTGCAGCCGAAAGCTCGCGCCGCCAGGTAGCTGTGCAACCGCGACGTGACCACCTCGGAGTAGTCGGTGCCATAGGCAGCGACGTCGGCGGCCGCCAGCCGCAGCCCTGCGGCGAGCGTCGCTGTCCTGAGCTGCTGCCTGTCCTGATGGCGCAGCGGCGCGCCGTCGGGCACGCGTCCGGGATCGGCGGGGTCGACGAAGACCGTGCCCGAGCGGGCCCTGTCGGGACGGGGGAATGCAGTGTCGACCGTCGTGCTGAGGCAGCCCGAGAAGAAGGCAGGGACGCCCGCCGTCCTCAACAGCGCCACCGTCTGCCAGTCGCGGCAGCCGACCGGGCCGTACCGCCTGAGGTACTCGACGGCGTGCTGCGTCAGGGCTTCGGGCTCTGCCAGGTGGAAGGACAGGAAGATCGGGCGGAGAGCCGGGTTGAGCCGCAGGCCCGGGTCGGCGGAGAACGTCCGGTGCTGGTACCAGCCGTACAGGAAGGCCCAGGTGGGCTCGGGCAGCGCCTGCAGGGTGCTCGCCTCCTGCAGCACCTCGACGAGGTGGACCGTCGTCGGGGGCGACGGCACCTGAAGTTCCGTCCTGACCCTGCCTGCGAGCTCCTTGACCACGTCGACGAGGTCGGGATCGCCCACGAACTGCAGGCCGGTGTGCCGGGCGATGAGCCCCGCCGCAGCCAGGGTCTGGGTGTAGTCCCCGAGGTTGGGAGAGCGATGAGCAGGCTGCTTGAACTCCAGCAGGCCGAACCTGAAGCCTGCCGGCGGCTGCTCGGCCTCGGCCCGCCGTTCGCCGTCGCTCAACCAGGTGGCGAACTCGGCGGCGGCCCGGTCGACGCCCGCCGTCACCTCGCCCAACCTGCCGTCCTGGAGGGCGGCGAGGTACTCGCGGGCGACGTCCTCGCGCCCGACGGAGAAGGCGTGCCTGGCGATGTCGAGGCCGGTGCGGGCGCCGAGTTCGGGCCAGCCCAATTGCCGCACCAGGGTCGTCGCGGTCTCGGTGGCGTCGTCCCGCGCGACGGCGAAACCAGCGACGAAGTACTCGGGGCTGGCGGCGGCTATGACATCGAGACGGGTCAGGACGGCGAACTCGTCCCAGGCCTGTTCGGGGGCCGAACTGGACAGATGGGCCAGCCCGAGGACGGCCCGTCCGACCTCGGCGGTGACGGGGACCTTCGCGAGCGTGTAGCCCAGCCTCAGGGCGCCGGCGAGGTTTCCGCGCTCCAGCACGTCCCGCGCGGCGGTCAGCGCCGCCAGCGGGGCATCGGCGCCGGCCTGCTGGTAGTCGCCGTAGCGGTGCAGCCCCGTCCTCGCCAATTGCGGACCGACGAGGGCCGGCGGCTTGCCGGGCTGGCGGCCGTTGAAGCGGCGCAGCGCACCCCGCACCAGCCGCTTCGTCCGGCGCAGGACGACGGCGAACCAGGGGGGCGGAGCTGGAACCACGCTTTTGATCCTAACGGGGCGGGTTCGCGGTCAGCCCGGAACTGGAACCCGGCTGAGACGGTCGAGCGCCCCACTGTCCCACCTCACGGCAGGACGCCGGCACGCCCGCACCGCAGGGGTCCGCGGTGAAGGTCGTGCTCAGCCGACGGTGATCGTCTTCCAGTTCTTCGCGTTCGGCTTGGCCTTGAGGGCGTCTGAGATCTTCGCGTACGTGCCGTCCTCGGGCTGGCTGACGCGCAGCGTGTAGGTGCCCTTCGGCAGCCCCTTCAGCGTGAACCCGCCGGAGGAGTTGCTGCGTGCGATCGCCACCACCGTGTTGGGGTCGGCCGGGTTGACCATGGCCGCCACGTCGACCGTGCAGCGTCCCGACTTCGCGCCGCACGGCGCGGTGCCGCTCGCGCTGAAGCCCAGCCCGACGCGGATCGGGTTGGCGAGTGCCTTGGTGGCACCGACGCTGACGGTGATCGGGGTGGCGCCGTACGAGCGGGCCGTCACACCCGGCTTCCCCTGGGCGTACCAGGCCGGCCGCCAGGTCGTGGCCCCGGCCGTCCCCACGTAGAGGGCCTGCACCGTGTAGCCGGAGTTCGGGCGCACCTCGAGGCTGAACGTGCCGTCACAGACAGTCTTGCCGTTCTTGTCCTTGTGCACCAAGCTGAGCTGCTTGTGGACGTCGAGGCCTGTGCCGCCCCTGAACCCTGACGAGGCCTTGCCGTACGCCAGCACGACGTAGTCGCGGCACACCTCGGCGGGAAGCGCCGCGCCGTTGTCCTGGACGACCCTGCCGCTGATGAAGCCGAACTTGGACCGGGTCTTCACCACGAGGGCCTGCGACTTGTCGGAGACCGTCGAGCCGGCGGCGTGGCCGGTCGACTTGCCGGAGTTGGGGCCCGCCACATAGCTGCCGCGCCACACGATCTGCAGCCGCACGTAGTAGTTCGAGTTCGGCGACGGCAGCGCGAGCCGCGTCTGGTACGTCCTCGGACGGGCGGCGAGCAGCGTGGCAGTCGCCTCCTGCGCCGTTTCGGTGCCGGCGGAGGCAGCCTCGCTCGGCGACGAAGCGGGCGTCTGCGGGACGGCTGACGGGCTCTCGGCCGACGGCGGTGCCGTGCTCTCCTGCGGAGCCGTCGTCTCGGGCGCCGGCGGCGTCGACTCGGGCACCGCCGGAGTGGTGGCCGGAGCCTCGGGCGCGGTGGTCGTCTCCGACGGGGTCGGGGAGCTCGACGGCGTGGCGGGCTGCTGGTTGGTGTTCGGCTGGATCGTCGTGGTGCTGGAGCTCGGGTCTCCCGCAGGCGGTGCCGTGGGTGCCCATTCGGCCTGGCCCCTGCCGGTGGTCATGCGCTGGTCCTTGGCGTACACGAAGCGCACCTTGTGCTTCGTCCAGTCGAAGCCGTCGGGCACCCGCAGGGTGACGTTCGCGCCGTTGTAGAACTGGCTCGCCGTCGGGTTCGCCGGGGTGGCGAGCGCGAGAGCGTTGTCGACCGGCGCGTCGTTGAGGTAGGTCACCGGGAACGTCATCGACGGGTCGTAGTTGGTCGTGGTGCCGGTGGCCTTGGCCTTCGACTCGCCGCTGAGCTGGGCGTAGCCGCCGGAGAGGCTCTGGGCGCAGGAGACGGTGAAGGTGTACTTCGTCTTGGGATCGAGCCCCGTGATCACCCAGTTGCCGTCGGCGCCCGTCCACGCGTAGCGGGTGGAGTGGCCCTTGGCCGTCGCCTTGATCCTGTAGATCGGGGCGCCGGTCACGGTCCTGAAGACGATCTCGGCGGTGGTCCGCGTCATGTTCGCGACGTGGACCTCGACAGGCGGCTTGTAGCCGAACTTGCCGGTCTTCTTCTTCACGACCGAACTCTTGGTGCCGAGGGTGCGCCCGTCGGCCTTGTACGGGGTGACGCGGGCGTAGTAGGTCGTGCTGGGGCTCAGGAAGCCGAGCACGTAGGACGGGCTGGACGGGCTGGCCTTGACGGCGCTCGGGCCGGCGATGCCCGTCGTGCCGAAGTACACCGTCTTGCACGTGCTGACGCTGGAGGTCTTGCCGTAGCAGATCTGGTACTTCGAGACCGTCCTGCCGGCGTCGTCCTTCACGGCCTTCCAGCTGAGCTTGAGCGAGCCTGAACTGCCGATCGCGCTGACCGAGACGGCAGGCTTGCCGGTGCCGGCCGCCGACGCGGTGAGCATCGGGGACAGCAGGCCGCCGATCATCGTCAGCGAGCCGAGTGACGCCAGCCAGAGCCAGTGTCGCGGTTTCCTGGCCGTCCGTGCGGCGCGGGGTGTGGTGGTCAGTGGCATACCTTGTTCCCCTGGCTCAACTCGTTCCAGCCTTCGAGATACACGCCGAAGACGTCCTCGATGTCGGCGCGGAAGGTGGGCGATGCCCTGCGCGAGTCGATGGTGATGACGTGTTCCTCGCTGTAGCGCAGGCCGGCGGTGCTCATGTTGGCGGTCCCGAACATCACGCGTCCGGAGTTGCCCTCCTCAGGGCCGATGAGCACCAGCTTGGTGTGGATCGGGTAAGCGGTGCAGCGCACCTGCTCCTTGAGACCCGCGTTCTTCAACATCTTGGCGACCTTCTTGGAGATGGTCGTCGCGCCGCCCTCCTGGGAGAGCAGCATCTTGATGTCGCACTTCTCCTTCTTCAGCTTCTGCAGCAGCTTCACGAAGTTGACCGCGCGGGTGTCGGTCAGCCGGTACATGGCGATCCGGATCTTCTTGTCGACCTTGCAGTCGACGTGCTCGAGCTGTGCCGTGTAGTAGTCGGTCACGCTGGACGGCTGCGGGCTGAACGAGATCGTCGTGCCGCGGTTGGCGTCGGTGTAGTTGCGGTACTTGAGGTCGACCCAGATGCCGCGCTGCTTCTTGAACTGGCTCTTCTTCAGGGCGCTCATGCCGGGCCACTTGCCGCCCTTGCAGTCGGAGCCGCCGCTGTTGGAGCCGGTGCACATCTTCATCTGCCGGAACCTGTCGTAGACCAGGTTGTAGAGCTTCTGGTCGTCGTACAGCAGGGTGGCTTCCTGCCAGTAGGTGCGCACCTGGCTGCGGGCGAACTGGCCCGAGGAGGAGTAGACGAAGGGCTTGCAGTTGTTGGACGCCGCGGTGGAGGTGCTGCAGGCGGCCTGGCCGAGCTGCGCGCGCGTCCTGGGATAGCCGTTGGCGTCCTTCGGGTTGTCCCAGATGGTGTCGCTGACGGCGACGAACTTCTCGTGGTTGATGGCGAACGGGAAGGTCGCCGACGACGAGTTGGTGTTCATGCAGCCGTTCTTGCACCAGTTGATGCTGGCGATGCCCCGCAGCCGCTTCTTGATCTCGTCCTTGGCGGACGAGGAGCTGATGGAGCCGCCGTCGAGCACGAACTCGATCTTGACGCCGCGGTACTTGTGCACCCACTCCATCGCCTTCCAGACCTCTTCGCTGTCGGTCTCGGGACGGCTGGTGTGCAGCGCACCTGCACGGATGAAGTACATGCCGAGGTAGATCTTCGCGCCGTACTCGGCGCCGCAGATCAGCTGTGCTGCCTTGTCGATGAAACTCCAGGGAGTCTGGTTCTTGGGGTCGGTGTAGCCCCGGTACTCCATGTCGTCGGTGTTGAACCACGCCTCGTAGTAGCGGGGACGCTCGGTGAGCGTCGGGCAGTTGATGGGGTTGGAACTGCCTGTGTTCCCCATCGTCTTTGTCGTCTGCGTGGTGGGGTCATCGGTGAAGCTGATGGCCGATGCCTGCGGCGTCGCCAGACCGGCGAAGAGTGACAGGGTCCCCAGCATCGCCAGTGCCCGAAGTGACATGCCTGGTCGTCGAGTCTTCGTCGGCATCGGTCTCCCTAGCTGTGACGCAATCTGACGATCGGCTGCGTCTCATTTCGGCTTCTCACGAATTGTCTCGTCAGCATAACTGACTGAAACCGGATCGGTGGCCTCCTGTGACGAACAGTCTGACGTGACGGTGGAGGGTACGCTGGCCAAGCATCTGGTGGCTATCCAAGGGGTGGTGAGGTCCATGCGTGCTGGTCGGCTGGCAGCGGTGGTCGCCGCGGTCGCACTGTTCCTGGTGCCCTCTGCCGGCGTCGCCTGGGCGGCGGACGACTATCTGCTCACCAGCGATCCCGCCCCGCACGACCAACTCGAGGACGTCCCTGGCTGGGTGACCCTCGTCTTCAAGACGGCCTCGGACGCCAAGCTCGCCAAGATCGTCGTCCAGAACAGCCAGGGCCAGGACGTGACGACAGGCCCGCTGATCGTCGAGGGCACCAACGTGACGGCGCAGTTGATGGACGGGCTCTCGCAGGACACCTTCACCGTCACCTACCGCACGAGCGACGCCAAGGACGGCCCGCGCGGCGGCGCCTTCCAGTTCTCCTACGGCCCCGGTCACTGGACGAACGTCGACGACACCTGGATCGGCGCCGGCGAGGAGCCCCCGCAGATCAAGACCCCGCCGCCACCGGCCCCCGACCCGACCTACTCCGAGACTGCCGAGACTCCCGCGACGTCCGAGCCCGAGCCTTCGGGCACTGTCATCGCGCCGGAGTCGTCCGAGGAGCCCTCGGAGGCGACTGCCGAGCCGCAGGAGCAGGCGAACTCGGGCATCCAGCCTTGGTGGTTCGCCGTGGGCGGCGTCCTGCTCGTCGCGGCGGTGGGAGTCTGGGCGTTCGAGCGCAACCGCCTCCGCAAGCGCAACGGCACCCACGCCGGCTGACCTCGCCGGCCCGGGGCAGGCAATAGGCTGCCGCCATGGTCTCTCCCGCCCGGCGTCTCGCAGGTAGCGTCCTTCGGCGCCTGGCAGGGCCCGAGGTGCTGCGGCTGGAGTTCAGGACCCCCGAGCAGTTCGCCGCCTTCCTCGACGATCCGCGCGCCCGCAAGGGGTTTTCGCGCCTGGACCTGCGGGTGTCGCCCTGGTACGCCGCCCGGCCGGGGTGGACGGGGAGGCTCGGCCCGCTGCCCGGGGTGGCGTCGCTGGACACCAGCTTCGACGAGGCGGGCCGGAGCGCCCGCGTCCGACTCTCGCTCTCCGAGCCGATCGAGGCGGCCCGGCTCGTCAGTGCCGCCTACCCGCTGTTCTATCCGACCCGCCCCGAGGCGGGGTTCGGCGGCAAGCGGGTCGGGGTCCACCCGGGTGCGCCGGCCGACCAGCGCTGGAACACCGGGGGCGGCGTGCGCGCCCTGCTGCCGAAGAAGCTCAAGACGACGAGGTTCACCGAGTATGAGGTGCTGGTGGACGCCGCCGGCGAGCACTGGCTGGGAGACCTCGACGGGTTGCTGTCGCTGATCGAGCGCCCGGCGGTGCCCGACGTCCTCATCGACCCCAAGG
>JAEWIK010000336.1 GCA_023387135.1 Actinomycetes bacterium
GCGTCGCGGGTGACGCGTCAGTCGAGGTAGTCGCGCAGGACCTGCGAGCGCGACGGGTGCCGCAGCTTCGACATCGTCTTCGACTCGATCTGGCGGATGCGCTCGCGCGTCACGCCGTACACCTTGCCGATCTCGTCCAGCGTCTTCGGCTGCCCGTCGGTGAGGCCGAACCTCATCGACACGACCCCCGCCTCGCGCTCCGACAGGGTGTCGAGGACGTCGTGGAGCTGCTCTTGCAGCAGGGTGAAGTTCACTGCCTCGGCGGGAACCACTGCCTCGGAGTCCTCGATGAGGTCGCCGAACTCGGAGTCGCCGTCCTCGCCCAGGGGCGTGTGCAGGGAGATCGGCTCACGGCCGTACTTCTGCACCTCGACGACCTTCTCCGGCGTCATGTCGAGCTCCTTGGCGAGCTCTTCCGGGGTTGGTTCGCGTCCGAGGTCCTGCAGCATCTGGCGCTGCACGCGGGCAAGCTTGTTGATGACCTCGACCATGTGGACGGGGATGCGGATCGTGCGGGCCTGGTCGGCCATGGCCCGGGTGATCGCCTGCTTGATCCACCAGGTCGCGTACGTCGAGAACTTGTAGCCCTTGGTGTAGTCGAACTTCTCGACGGCGCGGATCAGGCCCAGGTTGCCTTCCTGGATGAGGTCGAGGAAGAGCATGCCGCGCCCGGTGTAGCGCTTCGCGAGCGACACGACAAGGCGGAGGTTGGCCTCCAGCAGGTGGTTCTTGGCACGCCTGCCGTCCTCGGTGATCCACTCGAGGTCGTCGAACTGGGACGGGTCGACGTTCTCGGCCTCGTTGAGGGTCTCCTCGGCGAACAGGCCGGCCTCGATGCGCTTGGCGAGCTGCACCTCCTGCTCGGCGTTCAGCAGCGCGACCTTGCCGATCTGCTTCAGGTAGTCCTTGACGGGGTCGGCGGTGGCGCCCGCCGCGAGCACCTGCTGTTCGGGCTCGTCGGCGTCGTCCGCGTCGCTCAGGCTGAAGCCCTCGTCCTCGGCGAGTTCCTGCTCGGTCTTCGCCTCTTCGGCGGGCTCGAAGCCGGTGTCGTCGACGTCGTCGAGGCTGCGCTTCTTGCCGCCGACGGTGAGCACGACGTCGTCGCCCTCACGCTCGAACTTCACGTCGAGATTGCCGGGGGTGAGGACCTCCTCGACGGTGACCTCTTCCTCGGTCTCGAGGAGTTCCTCCTCGTCGCCCTCCTCGGGCTCGGCCTCGAAGTCTTCGGCGTCGGTCTCCGGGGCCTCGGTGTCCGGGGCCGCAGCGACCTTCAGCCCGCCCCTGCCCCGGGTCTTGGGCTCGGGGGACGACCCCGCCCGTGACCGCTGCCGCGGAACCGGGGTGGTGACGTCCTCTTCGGAGATTGATGCTGCGGCGCGGGAACGTGGAGACACTGGCAACCTCTCAGTGACAGATTCAGGGCGCACGACAACCGGGAGTTGTCAACGCGTCGACCATTGTGCCACGCCCGGCCAAGCCACCAAAGTCGAGCCGCACCCTCTAGGCTTGCTCCGCTATGCAGAATGCGTCACTCACCCCGCCGGTCGCCCCGCGCCGCGCCTATCGGCGGGAGGTCCACGGCGACATCGTCGACGATCCCTACGCCTGGATGCGCGACAAGTCGGATCCCGAGTTCCTCGACTACCTCCAGGCCGAGAACGCCTACGCCGACCAGGTGACGGCGCAGCAGGCCGATCTCGCCCGGGCCATCTACGACGACATCGACTCCCGCACCCAGCAGACCGACCTGAGCGTGCCCGAGTTCCTGCGCCACAGCGACGGCCGCTGCTTCTGGTACTACGCCCGCACCACCAAGGGTCTCGACTACCCGAGCTTCCACAGGCTGCCGGCGACCGGCCGCGACGCCATTCCCGAACCGGTTCCCGGCGTCCCGCTGCCCGGCGAGGAACTGCTGCTCGACTGCAACGAACTGGCTGTCGGCGAGTCCTTCTTCGCCCTCGGCACCTTCGAGGTGTCCCCGGACGGAAACCTGCTCGCCTACGCGGTCGACACCAGCGGCGACGAGCGCTACACCTGCCGCTTCCTCGACCTGCGCACCCGTGAGGCGCTCGCCGACGAACTGCCCGACATCGGCTCCGGCGGCTGCTGGGCGGGTGACACGGCGTTCTGCTACGTGACCATGGACGACGCGTGGCGCCCCGACACCGCCCACCGTCACATCCTCGGAGCCGAGTCCGACACTGTCCTCCACCACGAGCCCGACGAGAGGTTCTGGCTGGGGGTCGACGAATCCCGCGACCACCGCTGGGTGATCCTGTCGATCGGCAGCAAGACCACCAGCGAGGTCATGCTGCTGGCCGCCGACGACCTCACCGGGCTTCCCCGCGTGGTGACGCCGCGCCGGCAGGGCATCGAGTACGACGTGGAGGTGGCCTCCGACAGGCTGTTCATCGTCCACAACGACGGCGCACCCGACTTCGCGCTCGCCCAGGCGCCCCTCGACGCAAGCTCCGCCGAGCAGTGGCTGCCGGTGTGGCAGGGCGAGCCCGGCGTCCGCCTGCTCGGGGTCTCCGCCTACGACGCCGCGCTCGTCGTCAGCCTGCGGCGCGAAGGCCTCTCCCGCGTCGTGGTGCACCAGGTCAGCGCGGACGGCGTCCTCGACGCCGGCCGGGAACTCGGCTTCGACGAGCCCCTCTTCCACCTCGACGCCGACGGCTCCGAGGACGCCGACACCGACAGGATCAGGCTGTCGTACCAGTCGATGGTCACTCCCGAGCAGATCATCGAGTACCGCCTGGACACCGGCGAGCAGCGGGTGCTGAAGCGCCGTCCGGTGCTCGACCACCCCGTCCGCGGCGGCTACGTCCCCACCGACTACGTGCAGCGGCGGGAATGGGCGACCGCCGAGGACGGCACCCGCATCCCGATCTCGCTGGTGTACCGGGCCGACACCCCGCTCGACGGTTCGGCAGGGTGCGTGCTCTACGGCTACGGCGCCTACGAGGTGAGCATCTCCCCCACCTTCTCGGTGGCGCGGCTGAGCCTGCTGGACCGCGGCTACGTCTATGCCATCGCCCACGTCAGGGGCGGCGGCGAGCTCGGCAGGTCGTGGTACGACGACGGCAAGCTGGCCGCCAAGCACAACACCTTCACCGACTTCGTTGCCTGCGCCAGGCACCTCGTCGAGGCCGGCTACACCTCGCACGACCGGCTGGCCGCCGAGGGCGGCAGCGCCGGCGGGCTGCTGCTGGGGGCCGCGCTCAACCTCGCGCCGGAGGCGTTCGCCGCCGTCCACGCGGCAGTCCCGTTCGTCGACGCGCTGACCACGATCCTCGATCCCGACCTGCCGCTCACCGTCGTCGAGTGGGAGGAGTGGGGCGACCCGCTGCACGACGCGGAGGCCTACTTCAGGATGAAGGGCTACTCGCCCTACGAGAACATCCGCCCCGTGCGCTACCCCGCCGTCCTCGTCACGACGAGCGTCAACGACACCCGCGTCGAGGTGACCGAGCCCGCCAAGTGGGTGGCCCGGCTGCGCCACGACACCGGCGCAGCCGAGAACGTCGTGCTCAAGACCGAGATGGTGGCGGGCCACGGCGGCGTCTCGGGCAGGTACGCGGCCTGGCGGGACACTGCCTTCGAACTCGCCTGGCTGGTGTGGCACACCGGCGGCGCATCGCTCCCGCCGGCGTGATTGAGACACCCCCGGGCGGGGAAAACTGATTCCTGAGAGAGTTCCCAGCCCAACCTGAGCGCGTGCTGAGCGTGGGTCGCCCCACGGTAGCGGGGCGTATCAGACCACGGTCTCGGATTGCCCTTCGGGGGTGGTATCAGGGTCAATCAGGGGCCCTGACGGGCACAAATCGGCGTCGAAAGTCGTTGTACTGGTGCCGAGCGAAAGGAAGTGTCTTGATTTCTACCGCACATCGTGTCCGCCTCAACGACGGCATCGACGGCAAGGATGCCGTGGGTCTCTACCTCGACGGCATCGCCAAGACGCCGCTGCTGACAGCAGAGGAAGAGGTGGAACTCGCCCGTACCATCGAGGCCGGCCAGTACGCCCGCGCCATTCTCGAGGATAGGCTCACCGATCAAGAGGCGGAGCTCCGCCGGGTCGAGGCCACCCCCGAGGAGCTCGAAGAGCTCGCCGAACAGGGCGACCTCGCCATGCAGCGCTTCATCACGGCGAACCTGAGGCTCGTCGTCTCGGTGGCCCGCAAGTACGGCCGCGCCCAGATGCCCCTGCTCGACCTCGTGCAGGAGGGCAACACCGGGCTCATCCGCGCCGTCGAGAAGTTCGACTTCACCAAGGGCTTCAAGTTCTCGACCTATGCCACCTGGTGGGTCAGGCAGTCGATCTCCCGCGGCATCGCCCAGCAGGGCAGGATCGTGAGGCTCCCGGTCCACGTGGCCGAGCAGGTCAACCAGGTCGCGGCGGTGCGCCGCACGCTGGAGCGCCGTCTCGGACGTGAGCCCGAACTCAGCGAGATCGCCTCCGAACTGGAGATCCCCGAGGAGCAGATCATCGACCTGCTGCGCCTGTCCCGCGACCACGTCAGCCTCGACGCGCCCGTGGAAGAGGACGGGGACACCGCCCTCGGCGACCTGCGCGCCCGCGAGATGTCGCCGGGGCCCGACGAGATGGTGCTGGACGCCGAGGACCGTAAGCGGCTGGAGGCCATGCTCTCCACCCTCGACGACCGTTCCGCGGACGTGGTGCGCCGCCGGTACGGCCTGCTCGACGGCCGCCAGGCGAAGCTCTCGGACATCGCCGCCATCTGGGGCATCACGGCCGAGCGCGTCCGCCAGATCGAACGGCACGCGATCAGCAAGCTCCGCCTCTCCGAGGACGCCGCCTGACGGAGAGCCCCTTCCCCGAGGGGAACCACAGACGCGAGGCAAGCGGTGAAAGGCGCCCTGCAGGACATCCTGCGGGGCGCCTTTTGCGTCCGGGTCAGCCCGCGACGGCGCTGGGGTCGAGGATCCTGATCAGGCCCTCCTGGGCGCAGGAGGCGACGAGTTGGCCGCCGGAGAAGAGCCTGCCGAAGGAGAAGCCGAGGCCCGCCGAGGCCGACGGCGACACCTGGTCGTAGAGCAGCCAGGAGTCAGCCCTGGCGGGGCGGTGGAACCACATCGAGTGGTTGATGGACGCCGCCACCATGCCGGGGCCGGCGAACTCGACGGGGTGCGGCACCGTGCTGACGGCGAGCAGCGTGAGGTCGCTCAGGTAGGCCAGCACCGCCTGGTGCAGCCGCGGGTCACCGGGCAGTTGGCTGCCCACCCTGACCCACACCTTCATCGCGGCGTCGTTCTCCGGGCGCCCGTCGAGGGTGCTCGTGTCGGAGGCGAACCGCGTCTCCAACACCCCCCACTCCTTCTGCCACGCCTCGGCGGTCCTGCGCGAACGGGAACCCAGCACCTCCGACAGCGGCGGGCAGTCCTCGGGTCGCGGGACTCCCGCGGGCGCGGAGTCGGCGTGGTTGAGGCCCGGCTCGAGCAGGTGGAACGAACACTCCATCGAGAAGATGGTGCGGCCCGTCTGGCTGGCCACCACGCGCCGGGTCGAGAAGCTGCGCCCGTCGCGGATCCCCTCGATCCGGTACGAGATCGGGATGCCGAACTCCCCCGCCCGCAGGAAGTAGGCGGCGAAGGAGTGGGCGATGCGCTCGTCAGGAACCGTCTCGTAGGCGGCCATCAGCGCCTGGGCGAGCACCTGCCCGCCGAACACGCGCTGCCGCTGCGAGGATTCGTCGGCAGCGCCGACGAACTCGAACTCCCCCGTCTGGTCGAGTTCCAGCAGGTCGAGAAGCTGGTCGATCCGCTCAGGCATCCGCCACCCGCCGGTCAGCGGGTCGGGAAGTCGGGCGGGTCCTGCTCAGCTAGGAAACGCTCCACCGCCGCACCGATCTCGTCGGCGGTCGGCACCCTGGGAGTGTCGTTGACCCGCAGTTGGTCGTACTGCTCCTCCAGCGCCGCCACCACGGCGGGGAACTCGGCGTCGTCGGCGGTCTCGCTGGCGATGGTCGCCAGGTTCGCCGCCACGCGCTCCTCCAGTTCGTCCATGGGGATCGACAGCCCGCCCACGTCGGCGGCTCGTCGCAGGACGGCGGCCGTCGCCTGCGGGAACGTGGCCTGCGCCAGGTAGTGCGGCACATGCGCGACGAACCCGCGTCCGTCGAGGCCGGCCTCACCCGCGCGGAACTCGAGCATGTGCGAGAAACTGCCCGGGAGCTGCACCCTGTCGATCCACATCGGGTTGCCGCTGGCGAGGTTCGGGTCCGTCGCGTGCGCAGTGACCAGCGTCGGACGGGTGTGAGGCACCGCCATCGGCACGCCGCTCACGGCGATCAGGCTCGACACCCCCGCCTGCTCGGCGAGGCCGAGGACCGCCGCACACGTGCGGTTCCACTGGGTGTCGGGCTCCGGCCCGGTGAACAGCAGGAACGGCTTGTCGTGGGCGTCCAGCAGCCTGTAGAGCACCAGCGAGTAGTCGGTCATCGAGACCCAGTGGTTGGTGTCGAACACCATCTGCGGCCGGCGCGACCTGTAGTCGTGGAGCTGGTCGTGGTCGAACTCGGCGAGGATCTCGTGCTCGCACTGTTCGAGCAGGTAGCGGCTCGTGCCGTGGACCACCGAGCCCGCGTCGATGTACCCGTCCAGCAGGTGGAACATGACGTGATACTCACCTGTCAGGGAGTCGAGGACCTCCTGGTCGAGGGTGTACAGCGTCTTCGGATCCAGCACGCCTGCCACGATACAGGCCAACCCCTCGCGGGAACCGTGACGACCGCCGCCGAGCGCTGTGTCCCGTCAGCGCGGGACGACGACGGCCGCCAGGGCGGAGCGAATCCGCTTCTCGGAGACAGGTCCGGCGGTGCCCAGCGACTGGGCGAACAGGCTTATCCTGAGTTCCTCGATCATCCAGCCGATGTCGTCGACGGGCTCGGGCAGCGGCCCGGCGGGGAACCTGCGGCACAGGGACGCGTAGGCCTCCTCCAGGGCGCCGATGGTGTGCATCGCTTCGGCTTCGCGGCGCGGGTTCGCCGTCCTGGCCTCGATCCTGCGCAGCACCGCCTCCAGGTACGTGGTCAGCCTCGTCCAGTGCCGGGCGGGCGTTGCGGCGATGAAACCGGGGTACACGAGCCCCCGCAACTGCTCGGAGATGTCGGAACGGGTCGGCTCGGGCACCTGGTCCAGCCGGCGTCCGATCTCGCCGTGACGCAGCAGGATCTGCCCCGCCTGGTCGACGGCGCGCTGCATGGCTGCTGCCACGTCGGCCCTGACGGCGTCCCGCAGCTTCTCGAACGCGGCGGCGTCGCGGACGTCCTGCCACCCGACGGCGTCCATGCCCTCACCGATCGCCTTGAGCCGGGCGTCCGCCAGCAGGGCCGGCACCGACGGATAGGGGGAGGTGGCGAGCGCGAGCTTCACTGTGTTGCCGAGCCGGGACACCACCCAGGTGGCGGGGTCGACGCTCGTCAGCGCGATCAGGCGGCGCAGCCCGGCCCGCTGCGAGCGACGGGCGCCGGCGGCGTCAGGGAAGACCTGCACCGCCACCTTGTCGACCTTGTCCACCAGCGCCGGGTAGCCGACGACGGCACCGTCCACACGCTCCGGCAGCGTCCCGAACTCCCACGAGGTGGCTCCGGGGTGGACGAGGTGGCTGGCGGCCCGGTTGAGGGTCGCCTTCAGTTGCCCGCCGAGTTCTTGGCGCATCGTGGCGAGGTCGCGGCCGACGGTGCTGCCGCCCTCGGGCTTCGGCACCTCGAAACGCACCCGCAGGTGGTCGTCGACCTCGTCGGGACGCCAGGCGTCGGGGGGCACCTCGACCCCCGTCAGCGCACGGATGGCCCTGCCGAGAGCCAGCCAGAACGGCTCGGAGGTGTCGGGCTCGGGCCCCAACCACGCCAGAGCGCGCCGAGCGGTGTCGGGGGCGGGCACGAGCCGGGTCCGCAGATGCTTGGGCAGGCCGCGCACCAGGGCCGTGGCCACCTCGGCCCGCAACCCGGGGACCTGCCAGGTGAAGTGCTCGGGACTGACCCTGTTCAGCGCGGCGAGCGGCACCCTGACCGTCACGCCGTCCCTGCCCGATCCCGGGTCGAAGACGTAGTCGACGGCGAGTTCCGTGCCGTCGGCCTGCCACGTCGTCGGGAAGCCGCCGGTGTCGGCCTGGCCGGTGAGCAGGTCGTCGAGGGTGAGGTCGAGGAGGTGCTCGTCGGTGCGCCGCGCGTCCCGCCACCACCTGTCGAAGTGGGCGACCGACACGATCTCCGGCGGGATGCGGGAGTCGTAGAAGGCGGCGATGACGGCGTCGTCGACGACCAGGTCGTGGCGACGGGTGCGTTCGGCGAGTTCCTCGGCCTCGGCACGGACCGCCTGGTTGCGGGCCCAGAAGTGGTGCCTGGTGCGCCACTCCCCCTCCACGAGCGCCGACTGGATGAACACCTCCCGCGCGACCACCGGGTCGATCGCGCCGTAGGACACCGTGCGGCCGGCGATGACAGGGATGCCCAGCAGCGTCACCTTCTCGGTCGCCACGCACTGCCCGCCGCGCGCCGACCAGCGCGGCTCGGAGTACGTCCGCTTCAACAGGTGCGCACCGACCTCTTCCAGCCACCCTGCCTCGATGGGCGCGACGGTGCGCGCCCACAGGCGCGTCGTCTCGACGAGTTCGACGGCCATCACCAGGGGCGCCTTCGTCCTCGCGGCACTCGAACCGGGGTTGATGGCGAACCGCGACCCGCGGGCCCCCAGGTACTCCGGCGGACCCTGGCGGCGCTTGCCGCCGCGCTGCTGCGGGGACGGGCCGGGTGCGGCGATGTCGAGCAGGCCCACGTGGGAGAGCAGGCCCGACAACACCGCCACATGGATGCGGTCGAGGCCGGCCGCCTCCTGGTTGCGGTTCATCCCCAGTTCGTCGCACGCCTGCCTGAGCTGGGTGTGGAGGTCCTGCCACTCCCTCACCCTCAGGAAGTTGAGGTACTCCTCCCTGCACAACCTGCGGAACGCGTTGCCCGACAAGGAGTGCCGCCGGTCCCGCAGGTACTGCCACAGCCGCAGGACGGCGGCGATGTCGGACCCGTCAGGGGTCGGCTCGCCGTCCCCGCCCATCGGTGCCCAGAACCGGCGGTGGGCGGCGTCAGCCTTCTCCTGCTGGTCGGCGGGACGCTCCCTCACGTCCTGGATGGCCAGCCCCGCCACGATGGCGAGCACCTCGCGCAGGCAGCCCTGCCGCTCGGCCTCGACCAGCATCCTGCCGAGCCGGGGGTCGATGGGGAGCCTCGCCAGGCGCTTGCCGACGGCGGTCAGCCGGACGCGGTCGGACTGCTTCGGGTCCGCCAGCGCACCGAGCTCGCGCAGCAGCCTGATGCCGTCGCGCACCTGGGAGCCGTCCGGCGCCTCGAGGAACGGGAAGGACGCGATGTCGCCCAGTCTCGCGTCCGCCATCTGCAGGATGACCGACGCCAGGTTGGTGCGCAGGATCTCGGGTTCGGTGAACTCGGGACGGCTGGCGAAGTCCTCCTCGGAGTACAGCCTGATGCAGATGCCGGGGCCGAGCCTGCCGCAGCGCCCCGCGCGCTGGTTCGCCGACGCCTGCGATATGGGTTCGATGGGCAGGCGCTGCACCTTCGTCCGCGCCGAGTAGCGCGAGATCCTGGCGTAGCCGGGGTCGATGACGTAGCGGATGCCGGGCACCGTGAGGCTCGTCTCGGCGACGTTCGTGGCGAGCACGATCCTGCGACCCGGGTGCGACGTGAAGACCCTGTGCTGCTCGGCGGCCGACAACCGCGCGTACAGCGGCAGCACCTCGGTGAACCTCAAGCCCATGCCGTCGATGGCCGACGCCAGGTCGCGGATCTCCCGCTCGCCCGAGCAGAACACGAGGATGTCGCCGTCCCTGTGGGAGTCGAGTTCGCGGACCGCCCCGCACACGGCGTCGACAAGGTCGGCATCGCGCTCGACGGCGTCCAGCACCGGGCGGTAGCGCAGCTCGACGGGGTAGGTCCTGCCCTCCACCTCGACGATGGGGGCGTCGCCGAAGTGCTCCGAGAAGCGGGCGGTGTCGATGGTGGCCGACGTCACGATGACCCGCAGGTCCGGTCTCCTGGGCAGCAGTTGCTTCAGGTAGCCCAGCAGGAAGTCGATGTTGAGGCTGCGCTCGTGCGCCTCGTCGATGATGATCGTGTCGTAGCGCCGCAGCTCGCGGTCGTGCCCGATCTCGGCGAGCATGATGCCGTCGGTCATCACCTTCAGCTTCGTCTGCCGCGACGTGCGGGACGTGAACCTCACCTGATAGCCGACCGTCTCGCCGAGCGACTCGCCGAGTTCGCTGGCGATCCGCTCCGCCACCGTCCGCGCCGCGATCCGCCGCGGCTGGGTGTGCCCGATGCGCGTCCGTCCGGCTTCGAGGCAGATCTTCGGCAACTGGGTGGTCTTGCCCGACCCGGTGGCACCCGCGACGACGATCACCTGGTGGTCGGCGAGCAACTCGCGGATCCGGTCCACCGCCGACGTGATCGGGAGGGCCGGGTCGTAGGTGTACCCCCGGGGTTGCTCGTCAGCCATGGCGCGACAAGACTACGCGGCGCCCGCCGCGCCGCGAACCTGCAGGCTCAGGAGTCGTGGCTGTCGCGCCAGCGCAGGGTGGCGACGGGGCAGCTCGAGTGGGCGAGCAGGCCCCGGGTCAGCCCGCCGATGGAGTACGTCGGGAAGGACGGCTGCACCTCGACGACCAACAGGTCGAGTTCCGCGCTGCGGGTCACCAGGACGTCCAGCGGCGCCCCGTACTCGATCTCGAAGTCGACGTCCACGCCGGGGTGCTCGGCGGCGATCGGCGCCACCATGTCGGCGATGCGTCCCCTCGTCACCTCCAGCAGTTCTGCCTGCACCTCGGGGGTGACGCTCGCGGGACGCATCAGCCTGCCCACCGACGCCCTGGCGACGCTGATGACGACGACCTTCGCGCCGCTGCGTTCGCCCTGGCGGAGCGCCCATTCGAGGGCGACTGTGCCCTTGGCGGCGGTGTTGACCCCGACGCCGATGAGCTGGGTGTCGTGGGAGGGCTCGGGATGGTCGGCGCTCACCACGATGACGGGGCACACCGCCGTCCCCACCACGCCCGCGGCTGTCGAGCCCACGTAGGCGCGCTCGCCCTCCTGGCTCGAGCGCCTGCCGACCACGATCAGGGAGGCGGCCTCGCTGTGCCTCGCGAGCGCCGCGGCGGGATTGCCCAGCTCGACGGCGGTACGGATGCGCTCGGCCGGCAACCCGAGCGCGACGGCGTCCGCCGCGGCCGAGCTCAGCAGGTCGGTCGCCGCCGACTTGATGGTGTCGGCGTCGAACACCACGCCCCACGCGCTGTTGAGGATGGTGTCGTCGACGGCGTTGAGGAGGACGATCTCGGCGTCGCGTGCGAGCGCGATCTTCGCCGCGTCGGTGAGCGCGCGCTGCGCATCGGGTGAGCCGTCGTACCCGACTATCAACCGTGGCGGGCCGTCATAGGGACGAAGCATCTCGGCGACTCTCCTCACTGGCGGCGATGGCGCGGCCCGAGTACGAGGCCGGCACGATCCTGATGAAGACGTGGCGTTCCCCCGGAGCCCAGGGCTCGGGCCCCTTCGACAGCCCCGGGTCGGCGGTGGGTTCGCTGACTCCCTGGACGACGACGCTCCAGCCCGTGAGGGTCTCGCCGTCGAGGTCGTCGATCTCGAAGCCGACGGCGTGGTGCTCGGCCAGCTCCGACAGCAGCGACCCGGCGGCGGTCCTGATGATCAGGTCGTCGCCGTCGAGGGCGTAGGAAACGGGGAGGATCACCAGCCCGGAGCGCGACACCCAGCCGACGCGGCCGACAGCCTGGCTGCGCAACAACTGCCTGCACTCGTCGGGCGAGAGCGGGGTGTTATGTCCGGTGGTCTCCATCCGCCCTACCGTACTCACTCCGGGGCTCGACAGACCAACGACACCTCACGAATCCGCGCTGAAGGACGTCCTGCCCCGAAGCCTGCGGGCGAGTTCCTCGTCGATCTCGTCGGCGACCACGGTGACGGTGCGGAGTGCCTGGTGGAGATGGGCAGGGACGAACGGGTACGCGAGCACCGACATGCTGATGTAGACCCTGTCGCGGATCAGCAGGAACCTGACATAGCGGGCCTGCGTGTTGAGGTCGCTGAGCACCTCCATGGCGCGGCTGCGACCCTCCAGTTCGTGGACCAGCGGCGAGAAGACGATCACCTCGTGACCGTCGGCAGTACACCTCACGAAGACCATGGCGCTGCCCACGCGGATGACGAAGTCGTCGTCGGCGTCCCGCAACGGCTCGTACCCCAGCGCCTGCGCGAGTTCGGCGGCCACCAGCGTCCGCAGGTGACCCACCGACGTCGGGGTGACAGCCACCAGGTCGTCCTCGGGGTACGCCTCCTGGGCCAGTTCCCTGGGCGTGGGAGGGGTGAGCACCTCGGCGAGGTGGTCGGGGGCGAGGAAGGCAGGGTGGGTGACCCGGAAGACATGGCGCAGCACCTCGACGGCGCGGGCGGCGATCGCGTCGGACTCGTCCTGCTCGGCCACGAACCAGTGGTCGGGGCCGGCGTTCTCGCCGTCCACCGACGGCGGCTCCCACCCGAGGTCGTCGAGGGCCTGCAGCCGCTGCGGATCGAGCTGGAAGCCCTCGCCCAACGAAGCGTTGCCTGCGGCAGTGGTGAGGATCTGCCTGCTCGGCAGGCACGCGAACCTCACGAACGGCGCCCCGCCGCGGGTGGAGCCCGCCATCGAGCCGAGCGTGAGCGAACCACCCGGGTCCATGACCGAGACGACGTCGGAGAGCCGACCCGTGAACTCCGTCCAGGCATCGTCGATGCTCCGGTCGAGATCGAAGTCGTTCATCGGTGTAGACACATGGTCCTCCTCACTGCTTCCCCACCTTAGCCACAGGCCGGGGGGAGGACTGAAACCTCTCGGGGCATGACAGGTTGTGCGTATCCGCCCCGTACACTTCAACGGAGGCGGAATACCCGGAGGGGGATGGAGTGGACCCGACGCAGTGGGATGCGCCGTTCCCGATCGTGGTGACGGCCCTGTTCGTCATCGTGCTGTGCCGTGCCGGCGGCACCTACTGGCTGGGACGGCTGGCAGCCTCGGGCGTCCGCCACACCAGGGTCGCCAGGCTGCTCGACTCCCCCGGCTACCGGACGGCGTCTCGTCGCATCAACGACTACGGCGCCCCCGTCGTGGCGGTGTCTTTCCTCACCATCGGCTTCCAGACGATCATGAACTTCGCCGCCGGAGCCACGGGCATGGCGCTGGGGAGGTACCTGCCCGCATTGACGGTGGGCGGCGTGCTGTGGGCCCTGCTCTATGCGACGGTCGGCAGCCTCGGGGTCAATCTCCTCGGCTGGCTGTGGGCGGTGTCCCCGCTGCTCGCGGTGGCGGTGTTCCTCCTGGTGGCGGCCGTCATCGCTGCGCTCGTGGTGTGGCGCCACAGGCGCTCGGTCGCCAGCTGAGCCTGCCCCGTCCCGTTCTCTCACCGGTCGTCCCGGGCATCGTCGGGCGACGCCCCGACACAGGGGTGCGCCGCAGCATCGCC
>JAEWIK010000366.1 GCA_023387135.1 Actinomycetes bacterium
GGGCAGCCCGCCGTCCTGATCACGTCGACGAGACCGACGGGATCGCAGTTGCCCTTGCCGAGGTTCGCGTGCCTGTCGGCGCTCGAACCGAACGCGTCCCTGGAGTCGTTGACGTGGACGAGGTCGAGCCTGCCGGTGATCGCCTTGACGCGTTCGACCAGCCCGAACAGCTCCTCGCCGCTGGCGTGCGCGTGGCAGGTGTCGAGGCAGAACCCCACCCTGTCGGCATTGGGTGAGCCCTCGATGGCGGACCACAGCCTGTCGACCTTCTCCAGCCCGCGTGCCATGGCGTTGCCGCCGCCCGCCGTGTTCTCGATGAGCAGCGGGACGTCGATGGTGAGGCCGTCGATGGCCTTGCGCCAGTTGACGTAGCCGGTCTCGGGATCGTCGGACGCCGTGACGTGCCCGCCGTGGACTATCACGCCGGCGGCCCCGATCTCCGCGGCGGCGGTGAGCTGCTTCTGGAGCTGCTGGCGGCTCGGGATCCGGATGCGGTTGTTGGTCGAGGCGACGTTGAGCACGTACGGGGAGTGGACGTAGAGCGCTATCCCTTCGGCCTCGGCGTCGGCCCGGAGGGCTTCGGCACCGCCCGAGTAGGCGACCTTCGGCCCCTTCCACCCCTGCGGGTCGCCGAGGAAGAGCTGGCTCAGGTTGGCGCCGCGCGCCTTGGCTTCGGCGATCGGGTCGAGCTGATCGATGTGGGCTCCGAGCTGCGTCATGAACCGACCCTATCCCCCGTCCCCGACACGGTGGCGGGCAGCTCGGACCCGGTCGGGGGGACGTCCTCGCCCCACCGGACCAGGCAGGCGAGTCTCCCGCCGCTCGCCGCGGACGCCACCCATTTCCCTGTTCGTCGGAAATCTGTCAACTCGCTGTGTCACGATCGAGCAGCCGGTGCGTTGGGCGCCGGTGGAAGACAAGCCTGGGGGAGGCGACTGTGGTACGTAGGCGCTGGTTGTCGTTGGTGGCGTCGGTTTCTTTGATGGGTTCGCTGCTGGTGTTCGGCGGCGTGGAGGCGCAGGCGGCACCGGTGCCGTCGCCGCTCGTTCCCACGGTTCCCGCGATCGCGGGGAATGCGAAGGTGGGCAGGACGCTCACCGCCATGACGGGCACGTGGCAGCCCGCCCCCGTGACGCTGTCCTACCAGTGGTACCGCAGCGGCGCCGTCATCACGGGCGCGACGCAGCCGAAGTACCTGCTCGTCGCCGCCGACAAGGGCAAGACGATGACGGTGACGGTGACCGGCACCAAGGAGGGTTACGCCTCCGCGTTCAGGACCTCCAAGCCGACGGTCAAGGTGGTTCCCGGCACCCTGAGCACGGCGACTCCCGCCATCACCGGGTACCCGAAGGTGGAGAAGACGCTGACGGCGGTCCCTGGCACCTGGGGCCCCGCTCCGGTCGTCCTGACGTACCAGTGGTTCAGGTCGGGGAAGGCCATCGCCGGGGCGACCGGCGCCACCTACACGCTGGTGGCGGCCGACAGCGGCAAGCAGGTCACCGTGAAGGTGACCGGCTGGAAGGCCGGCTACGACACCGCGGTGACGACATCGAAGAAGACGAAGAAGGTCACCGCGGGCAGCCTGATCGCCGCCGTCCCGGTCATCAAGGGCCAGGCGGTGGTGGGCAAGACGCTCACCATCACGCGCGGGACGTGGAAGCCGTCCGGGCTGAAGTTCTCCTACCAGTGGTCCAGGTCGGGCAAGAAGATCAGCAAGGCGAAGAAGAGCACGTACAAGCTCGTGTCGGCCGACAAGGGCAAGAAGATCACGGTGAAGGTGACGGGTGCCAAGAAGGGCTACTCCACCACCAGCAGGACCTCGCTGCCGACCGCCGCCGTCGTGCTGTCGACCTCCGGCGGCACGCCGAGGATCACCGGCTACGAAGGCTTCGGCGAGCCCATCGTCTCGCTCGTCCTGACGGCGAATCCCGGCAGTTGGAAGCCGACGGGCATGTCGTTCTCGTACCGCTGGTACGCCAATGGCGTCGCCATCGCGGGCGCGACGTCCCGCACCCTGCGGGTCAACGGGGCCTACGTGGGCAAGCGGCTCACCGTCGCGGTGACCGGCAAGAAGGGCGGCTACGCCACGGTGACGAAGCTCAGCCCGGCGACCCCCACGGTGTCGGCCGACGGCATCTACTACGGCGGAGTCGACCTCGCGAACGGCACGTACGTCGCCAAGGGCGGGAGCGAGTGCATCTGGTGGCGCCTCTCCACGCTGAACGTGGACCTGCTGAGCGCCGGCCTCGACACCCCCGGTGTGCTGGGCGTCAGCCGGTCGCACACCGGCCAGACCATCGTCACGGTTTCCTCGGCTGATCCCTACCTGGTCAGCTTGGGCTGTGGCCAGTGGACGAAGCTGCAGTCGACGCCTTCCTTCCGTACCTCCGTCGGGGACGGTGATTACGCGGTCGGCATTCACCTGCAGCCGGGAGTGTGGAAGTCCACCACGATGACCTCGCAGTGCTATGTGGAGTTCGCCTCCGGGTTCGCCGGCAACAGGACGGAAGTCATCGAGTACGGCAAGCCGCTCATCGACTCCGTCACGATCTTCGCCGATGACGTGCGGTTCAGTTCGGTCGGCTGTGGCACCTGGACCCGAACCGGTCCGGTCCCGCGGGACCCCGACACCTCGACGAAGCTCAAGCAGGTCACCGTGCGTCCGGCGGTGACCCGCGCCGACCTCGCGAAGGTCGTCAAGCAGGCGGATAAGGTGACGAGGGCGGCAGGCGTGGTGGGGGCCCGCTGAGCCGGCTTTGGCACCCAGGCGAAGGGGACGGCGGGAGTCGTCCCCTTCGTCGTCCCCCGGGAGGCGATTAGGCCGGGCGCCGCCCGGACGGGTAAAGTGTGCCGTTGGCTGCCGTCTGGTGGTCGATACGCCCTCCTGCTACGGGAAGCGCCCGTAGCCGCTCTAGACCAGAGGAGGTGGAGTTCGCGTATGCGTAAGTATGAAGTCATGGTCATCATCGACCCTGACGTCGACGATCGCCAGGTGAACGGCCTGCTGGAGAAGCCCCTTGCCGGGCTGACCAAGGCCGGCGGCAGCGTCGACAATCTTGAAGTGTGGGGCAGGCGTCGCCTCGCCTACGACATCCGCAAGAAGTCAGAAGGCATCTACGCCGTCATCAACGTCACTGCTGAGCCTGCCGTCGTGAAGGAACTGGATCGCCAGTTCACCCTGAACGAGCAGATCATGCGGACGAAGGTCATCCGGCCCGATACCCACTGATTGCCTGCGAGCCCTCGAAAACGTCCGTCACACCTGACAGGCTGAGGGCACACGAAGTCCGATCCGAAAGAACTCACATGGCTGGCGAAACCATCATCACCATCGTCGGGAACCTGACCGCTGACCCCGAGTTGCGGTTCACCCCGTCGGGGGCACCCGTGGCGAACTTCACAGTCGCCTCGACGCCGCGCACCTTCGATCGTCAGACGAACGAATGGAAAGACGGCGATGCCATGTTCCTCAACTGTGCCGTGTGGCGGCAGGCTGCTGAGAACGTCGCCGAATCCCTCACCAAGGGGATGCGCGTCATCGTTCAGGGCCGCCTGCGTTCCCGCTCCTACGAAACCCGTGAGGGCGAGAAGCGCACGGTGTTCGAGATCGAGGTCGAAGAGGTCGGTCCCGCGCTCAGGTACGCCACTGCCAAGGTCACCCGCTCCAGCGGCGGTGGCGGCGGCAACTACGGCGGAGGCTCGTCCTCCGGCGGCTCCAACTGGGGCGGCGGCTCGAGCGAACGTTCGTCCGGCGGCACAGATCCCTGGGCGCACGCCCAGAGCGACGAGCCCCCGTTCTGATCCAGCATCACCTGCCCGAGTAGGGCCCGCGTCCGACCTCCGAAAGGCCGGCGGGCATCCCACGCGAGGGCCAGGCACATTCCGGCTGCGGCCGGGCTTTCACTAAGGAGAGCACCACAATGGCCTCGTCACAGCGCAAGCCTGTGAGCAAGAACAAGAAGATAGTGCCGGCGAAGTCGATTCGTATCGGTCACATCGACTACAAGGACACCGCGACCCTGCGGAAGTTCATCTCCGAGCGCGGCAAGATCCGCGCCCGTCGTGTCACCGGCCTGTCGGTGCAGGAGCAGCGCAAGGTCGCCATCGCCGTGAAGAACGCGCGCGAGGTTGCCCTGCTGCCCTACGCCTCGACCGCCCGCTAAGGAGGAGTGAGATGAAGCTGATTCTGACCGCTCCCGTCGAGAAGCTGGGCATCCCCGGCGACATCGTCGAGGTGAAGGACGGCTACGGCCGTAACTACCTGCTGCCGCGCGGCTTCGCCATCAACTGGTCGAAGGGCTCCGAGAAGCAGATCGACGGCATCAAGCGGGCGCGCGACGCCCGGGAGATCCGTTCCGTCGAGCACGCCAAGGAGATCCGCACCCAGCTCGAGGCGCTGAAGGTGAGCCTGCCTGCCCAGGCGGGAACCACCGGAAGGCTCTTCGGCGCCGTCACCCCGGCCGACATCACCCTCGCGGTGAAGAAGGCCGGCGGCCCGGCGCTCGACAAGCGCGCCATCGACATCGCCAAGCCGATCAAGACTGTCGGCGACCACCTGGTCGGCATCAAGCTGACCTCGGGTGTCGTCGCTCACATCACGGTGAGCGTCACCGCCGCCTGACAAACAGACAACAGCGCCGGTCGTCCCTGGGACGGCCGGCGTTGTCGCGTTTCCGACGTCCGACGAAGGACACCGGGCGAGGGACGGACGGGTAGGCGGCGACTCAGCTGGTGAGGCCGGTGCCGGCGAGCATCGAGTAGGCGGCCCGGATGTGGCCCTCCATCAGTTCGGCGGCGAGTTCGGCGTCGCCGGCCTCGACCGCGCGCAGGATGGCGGTGTGTTCCTCGATCAGGGTGAGCCGGAAGTGCGCCCAGTCGGCGAGCTGGATCGAGGCCTGCCTGATGGGTTCACGGACCGCCTCCCGGATCGCGACGGTGAGGTCGGCGACGAGGTCGTTGCGTCCGGACCTGGCGATCAGCACGTGGAAGTCGGTGTCGAGGTCGTTGAAGGCGTCGACGGTCTCGGTGGCCTGCATGGCGGTCACTGTCCCGGCGAGCGCACGGAGGGTCTTCATGCTGGCCGCTCGCGCGGCCGAGGCCGCGGACGCCCGCTCGAGCGCCACCCGGGTCTCGGTGAGGTCGCTGATCCCCGCGCCGGCGATGGCGAGGTGCAGCCTGAAGATGCGGGCGAGGGCGTCCCCTTGGGCGGGCGTCAGCCTGGTGCCGCCGCCGCGCCCCGTCGAGGCACTGATCAGCCCGGCGGTCTGCAGCACCCGCATCGCCTCGCGCACGGCGGACCTGCCGACGTTCAACTGGGCCGCCAGATCGCGTTCGGGGGGAAGTTGATCGCCCTTGTGGTAGATCCCGTCGAGGATGCCTGTCTCGATGTGGTGCAGCACGACCTCGTACGCACGAATGCCGTCACGGGTGGGGGCGCTGTCCATAGGCCTCATTCTGCCTCGCCCGCCGCGTTCAGGCAGACGATGGGCCAGACGCGCAGGTTCGGTGGCGAATCCCGCACAAAGGTCTTTCCTTTGGCTTAGGCTGCCTATATGGTCTGACCATTCACGATCGGATCACACCTTCTCAGCGCAGAGAGGGGAAGGTTTCCTGAAAGGGGTCCTCCGTGGCCGTACCTGCACGCGGGCTTCGGGTGGCACTGTTCGCCACCTGCATCAACGACATGATGTTTCCCGACACCCCCAAGGCAGTGCTGACAGTCCTCGAACGGCTCGGCTGCACTGTCGACTTCCCCATGGCCCAGACCTGCTGCGGCCAGATGTTCACCAACACCGGCTACTACGACTCAGCGGTTCCGGCCGTGAGGTCCTACGTCGAGGCGTTCGCGGGCTACGACTACATCGTGGCCCCGTCGGGGTCCTGCACAGGCTCCGTCCGCCACCAGCACCCGATGCTGGCCCGCTACACGAAGGACCAGGGCCTGATCGACGCCGTGGACGACGTCGTGACCAAGACCTACGACTTCAGCGAGTTCCTCGTCGACGTCCTGGGTGTCACCGACGTGGGTGGGTACTTCCCCCACAAGGTGACCTATCACCCCACCTGCCACTCGGTGCGGGTGACGAAGGTCGGTGACAAGCCACTCAGGCTGCTCAAGGCTGTGAAGGGAATCACAGTGCTCGACCTACCCGACTCCCAGACGTGCTGCGGTTTTGGCGGCACGTTCTCGGTCAAGAACCCCGACGTCTCCGTCGCCATGGGTTCCGACAAGGCGCGCAACGTCATCTCGACGGGCGCCGAGTACCTCATCACCGGCGACAACTCCTGCCTGATGCACATCGGCGGGCTGCTCAACCGGCAGAACGCCTCGGTGAAGCCCATCCACCTCGCCGAGGTGCTCGCACGAACTGAAGGGGGTTCGCTGTGACCACCACCCAGCCTGCTTCCGCCGGCCAGGCCCAACGGGCCCAGGCGGCAGCCGACCAGCCGGGACGGGAGCGTCGCACCCCCGCCCCGCCGCCCGGCACCTTCCTCGGGATGCCTTCCTTCCCCGCCAATGCCCGCGTCCAGTTGGACAACCCGCAGTTGCGGCGGAACCTCAGCCACGCCACGCACACCATCCGCGACAAGCGGGCCGTCAGGGCCGCCGAAGTCCCCGAGTGGGAGGAACTGCGGTCCGCCGGCGAGGCGATCAAGAACCGCATGGGCAGGCACATGGACGCCTACCTCGTCCAGCTCGAGGAGAACCTCACCCGGGCGGGCGCGAAGGTGCACTGGGCGCGTGACGCCGCCGAGGCCAACAGCATCATCGTCGGCCTGGTGAAGGCGACCGGGGTCGACGAGGTGGTCAAGGTGAAGTCCATGGCCACCCAGGAGATCGACATGAACGAGGCCCTGGAGGAGGCGGGGATCGCGGCCTGGGAGACCGACCTGGCCGAGCTCATCGTCCAGTTGGGCCACGACCGTCCCTCGCACATCCTGGTGCCCGCCATCCACCGCAACAGGTCGGAGATCCGCGAGATCTTCCTGCGGGAGATGCACCAGTACGGCACCGCGGCACCCGACGACCTCAGCAACGACCCGCCCGTGCTGGCCGCCGCCGCCCGTACCCACCTGCGGGAGAAGTTCCTGCGGGCGAAGGTCGGCATCTCCGGCGCCAACTTCGCCATCGCCGATACCGGCACCCTGGTCGTCGTCGAGTCCGAGGGCAACGGACGCATGTGCCTGACGCTGCCCGAGACCCTCATCTCCGTCGTCGGCATCGAGAAGGTGCTCCCCACCTTCGCCGACCTGGAAGTGTTCATGAGGCTGCTCCCGCGGTCCTCGACCGGCGAGCGGATGAACCCGTACACCTCGATGTGGACCGGCATCACCCCCGGTGACGGCCCGCAGACGGTCCACGTCGTCCTGATCGACAACGGGCGGACGAACGTCCTGGCCGACCCGATCGGACGCTCGGCGCTGCGCTGCATCAGGTGCTCGGCCTGCATGAACATCTGCCCGGTGTACGAGAGGGTGGGCGGCCACGCCTACGGGTCGGTGTACCCGGGCCCGATCGGGGCAGTGCTGACCCCGATGCTGCGAGGCATCGAGTCCGACATCGACAAGTCGCTGCCGTTCGCGTCCTCGCTGTGCGGCGCGTGCGCCGACGTGTGCCCGGTGAAGATCCCGCTGCCCGACCTGCTCGTCCACATGCGGCACAAGGTGGCCGAGAAGAAGCTGCACGAGGCCCGTCCGCACCTGGAGACGACCGCGATGGCGGGCGCCAAGTGGGTGTTCGGCAAGAAGTCGCACCTCGAGGCTGTCGAGGTGCTGTCGCAGTTCGCGGCTCGCGTGCTCGGCAACCGCAAGGTGCTGGGGCCATTGCCCTGGCCCGCCTCGCCGTGGACGCGCGCGCGGGACCTGAAAATGCCTGCCAAGCAGACCTTCAGGGCGTGGTGGAAGAAGAACCGTGAGCCGGCAGCCGGGCTGAACCAGCAGCAGCCGAGACCGTCGACCGGACGAAAGGAGGAATCATGACGGCACGCGACATCATCCTCAGCAGAATCCGTTCCGCCCTCTCGGACGTGACGCTGGACGATCCCGCCACCGACGTGCCGGTGGAGTGGCAGTACGGGAGGGGGAGCGGCAAGCCCGACGTCCTCGAGACGTTCGTTGAGATGGTGCTCGACTACAAGGCCGTCGTGAAGCGCGTCTCCCCGTCCGAGGTCCCCGCGACGATAGCGGGCCTCCTCACCGAGCGCGGCGTCAGGTCTGTCGTGGTCCCGGCGGGGGTGGACGAGCAGTGGCGTCGCGCCATCGCCGAGGCCGGCGTCGAGATCCTCTCCGACGAGCCTCCCCTCAGCCACCAGGAGCTCAACGTGTCGGGCGGCGTGGTGACGGCCTCGGCCGTCGCCATCGCCGAGACCGGGACGATCGTCCTCGATCACCGTCCCGACCAGGGCCGTAGGGCACTCACCCTCGTGCCCGATCTCCACGTCTGCGTGGTGCGCGCCGACCAGGTGGTCTCCGACGTCCCGGAGGCCGTCGGAAGGCTCGCCTCGTCGGTGACCGAGGGCAACCCGCTGACCTGGATCAGCGGCGGTTCTGCCACCTCCGACATCGAGCTCAACCGGGTCGAGGGGGTCCACGGGCCCCGCACCCTCCTGGTGGTGCTCGCCGAGTAACTCGCATCCCCCCAGGCGCAAGCAGGCCGCGTTCCCCCCATCAGAACCCCGGCCGCCTGCGCGACCAGCAACGGTCCCTGCGTGCCATCCCTCCCAGGCCGCAGGGACCGTCGCCGTTCGGCGCGCCCCGCGTCGTGTTGCTTCCCGGCCCCGGCGGCGGCGCTGGTTATCGTGTGCGGGTGACCGACGAGCGAAGCGGACGCGGCGGCCAACCCGCGGGGCGGCACTCCAGCGCCCGGCTGGTGCTGGCGATAGCAGTCGGCCTGGCAGTGGTGCTGGGGATGGCGGCCTGGGCGAACGCGCTCACGCAGCCCGTCGTGAGGGCCGGCGTGCCGACAGGCACCGTCGAGCCGCCACGGCCGTCGGTGACGCCCGTCCCCACCACTGCCCGTCCCACCGTCACACCGACGGCCACGCCTTCCGGCACGAGCGCGCGTCCGACCCCGACCGCGACGCCCACCGCCACGCCGACGAAGCCGGTCTCGGCACCGCCCAGGCCGACGGCGACCAAGCCCGCCGACCCGTTCGCCACGTCCACCGTCACGCAGGAGACGGCGAGCGGAGAAGGCACTCTCCACTCCTTCGTGGTCAAGGTCGAGAAGGCGACCGGGTTGGCGGTGAACCCCGTCGCGTCCGAGATCGCCGACACTCTCAACGACCCGCGTGGTTGGGCGGGCGACGGGACTGTCAGGTTCGCCCTGGTCCGCGACCCGAAGAGGGCCGACTTCGTCGTGTACGTCAGCACCCCGCCCGCCGCCGACAAGTCCTGCAGCAAGGCGGCGGCGGTGTGCGTGGCGGGAGCCAAGGTCGTGCTCGCCGCCGTCGACTGGAAGACCCCGGCCCCGGTCTGGGGGTCGGACGTCACGGGGTTCCGGCGCTACCTCGTCAACAACGCCGTCGGCCGGTACCTCGATCGGCCGAAGGCGTCCTGCACCAAGGCGGGGCGGCCGGCTCCCGTCATGGCCGACCAGACGACCGACCTGAAGGGGTGCACTCCCAACCCCTGGCCCAACGGCTGACGCCACGAGCCGCGGGAACGCGGACCCCGGCGTGACGAGCCGGCTCAGACGGTGCCGGGGTACTTGTCGGTGACCTTGGGGAGATTCTGCGTGATCTCCCAGACGTCCTCGGGAGGTTCGGCGCTGCCCGGCAGCCGGATCGTGAACTCGGCACCGCCGGAGTCCGACCGTCCCGCCTTCACCCAGCCGCCGTGGGCCTTGATGGTCTGCGCGACGATCGAGAGGCCCAGGCCCGAGCCGGGAGTGGTGCGGGCGGAGTCCGACCTGTAGAACCTGTCGAAGACGTGCGGCAGGTCCTCTTCCGCGATGCCGGGACCCTCGTCGGAGATCCGCAGCCTGTCGCCTTCGAGCCGCACCCTGACTGTGCCGCCGGGAGGGGAGAACTTCACCGCGTTGTCGAGCAGGTTGGTGACCGCGCGTTCCAGCGTCTCCGGCTCGCCGACGAGGTACAGCGGATCGAGTTGCACGTCGAAGGTCAGGCCGGGGCCACGCCGCTTCGCCCGGGTCAGCGCGTTGCCCACGACGTCCCGCAGGTCGATCGGCTCGGGGTGCGGCTCGACGGTGTCCTCGCGCGAGAGATGGACGAGGTCGCCGATCAGCGTGGTGAACTCGCCGAGCTGGGCGGCGATATCGCGCAGGATCTCGCTGCGGGCGCCCGGCGGCAGCATCCCCTGCCGCTCGTCGGCCACCAGCAGTTCGACGTTGGTGCGCAGCGAGGTGAGCGGAGTGCGCAGCTCGTGACCCGCGTCGGCGATCAGCCGTCGTTGTCGCTCCCTCGAATTGGCGAGGTTGCGCATCATCGCATTGAACGCGCGCGTGAGGTCGGTCAGCTCGTCCATGCCGCCGACCTCGATGGGTGCCAGGTCGTCGGTCTCGGTGACCCTGCCGACGGCGGCCGTCAGGCGCTGGACGGGTTCGAGGCCGGAACGGGCGATCACCCAGCCCGTCGCGCCCGCCACCAGGGCGGCGGCCAGGCCGAAGGTGAGCAGCGAGAACGCCAAGATGCGCAGGATCTGGCTGGTGGGCTCCAGCGGACGGCCGAGCACCAGCGCGTAGTACTGGTTGTTGTTCGAGAACGGCACCGCCACGATCCTGAAGGCGCGCCCGTCGACGTCGGTCCCCGTGCGCGCTGAATAGCCGGACTGGATCCTCGCCAGCGCGTACTCGACCGGCGAGGCGACCAGCCTCGGGCCGCCCGGCGGGTAGGTCGTCTGGTTGTCGGACCGGATCAGCGCCACGCTGGCGTTCGCCACCGAGAGCGCGTCGCTGTTGAGCCCTCCGAGGGACTCGGGGTCGCCGGAGATCCACTCGCTGGTGAGGGTCGCGACGTCCACCAGCTCACGGTCGAGCTGGTCGTACACGGCGACGGTCGTGATGATGTACGCCGCCACGCCCGTGACGGCGACGGCGGCCGCCACGGCCACCGAGACCAGGAAGGCGAGCCTGTCATGCAGCGGCCGGTTGGTGACCGACAGCAGGGAGCGGAGCCAGCGGATCACGGTGGGGTCTCGCGCAGCACGTACCCGATGCCGCGCACTGTGTGGATCAGGCGGGACGCGCCGTCTGCCTCGGTCTTGCGGCGCAGGTAGCCGATGTAGACCTCGAGCGAGTTGGCGGTGGTCGGGAAGTCGAAGCCCCAGACCTCGTTCAGCAGCCAGCCGCGCTCGAGCACGCGGCGCGGGTTCTCGAGAAAGGTCTGCAGCAGCGCGAACTCGGTGCGGGTGAGGCTGATCCGCCGGCCGGCGCGCAGCACCTCGCGGGTCTGCAGGTCGAGCGACAGGTCGCCGAAGGTCAGCAGTTCGGAGCCCGGCTCGTCGCTGCCCGCGGGACGGGTGGTGCGCCGGGTCAGCGCGCGCAACCGCGCCAGCAGTTCCTCGAAGGAGAACGGCTTCGCCATGTAGTCGTCGGCGCCGGCGTCGAGTCCGTCCACCCTGTCACCGACCGCGTCGCGGGCCGTGAGGATGAGGATCGGGACGTCGTTACCCCCGGCACGCAGCGAGCGCGTGGTCTCCAGGCCGTCCAGCCTGGGCATCATGACGTCCATGATCACCGCGTCGGGACGGGACGCCGACAGCTTGGCGAGCGCCTCGACGCCGTCGTTGGCGGTGGTCACTTCGTAGCCCGAGTAGTGCAACGAGCGCGCCAACGAATCGCGGACGGCCTGATCGTCATCCACAACGAGGATGTGCATGTTCTCAGCCTGCCATGCCGGGACGAGACGTGTCGTGAGGCGAGGCGGACGCGAGGCCGGCGGTGAGCTCCCTGGCGCGGGTCATCAAGTCGGGCATCGCCGCCTCGATGGCGGCGAGGGTGTCGTCGAAGGCGACGTCGGGGCCGTACCAGGGGTCAGGGACGCCGGTGCCCGAGCCCGCCTGCGGGTCGAAGTCCGACAGCAGGCGGAGGTTCGTCGCGCTCGGCACCAGGTTGCGGATCCTCGCCAGGTGGATGGGCTCCATGCCGATGACGAGCGACGCCTTGCGGACCTCGTTCGACGTGATCTTGTGGGCACGGTGGCCCGACGGGTCGTAGCCCGCCGACCGCAGCACCCGCGCGGCCCGCGGGTCGATGGGGTGCCCGCGTTCCTCGTCGCTCACGCCGGCGCTGGTGAACCTCACCTCGACCCCCTCGCGGGCTGCCCAGCCCTGTGCCACGCGTTCGGCCATGGGGGACCTGCAGATGTTGCCCCAACACACGAACACGATCTCGTGACTCTCTGTCACCTGTTCTCTCCCGTCATCGGTGGTCCTCGCCGCGCTTGAAGAAGGCGTTCAGGATGAAACTCACCACCGAGACGATCAGGGCGCCCCAGAATGCCGACGACCAGTCGACAACCTCCCAGCCGAGGCCGATCTCGCTCGCCAGCCAGCTCAGGAACATCAGCAACAGCGCATTGATGACCAGGAGGAAGAGGCCGAGAGACAGGAAGATCAACGGCGCTGTGACGAACTTGAACAGCGGTTTCACGACGCTGTTGACCACGCCGAAGATCACCGCGACGGCCAGCAGCGTGAGCACCTGCGACTGCATGTCACCGTCTTTGAGGATGATGCCTGGCAGGAGCCACGTCGCCACTGCCAGGGCGGCTGCGCTGGCGAGGAAACGAACGAGCATGCCTCCATGCTGTCACGACTGATCCCCGGCCCGGTAACGCTTCCTTCATCGAGACGTCGTGCGGCGGCCCTGATGAGCGCCTCCGGTGCCGCACTGCCGCCGAAATGGTCGCAGGACGCTTCGGCGGGCGAGAATCGGTAGCCTCGTGCCGCATACGACGAAAGGAACGCCGGTGCCAGCCAGCCTGAAGGGTCGCCATTTCCTGAAGGAGATGGACTTCACTCCCGCCGAGTGGAGCCATCTGCTCGACCTGACGGGCGACCTGAAGCGAGCGCGATCGGCGGGCACCGAGGTGCAGCACCTCAGCGGCATGAACCTCGCGCTCATCTTCGAGAAGACCTCGACGCGGACGCGCTCGGCCTTCGAGGTGGCCGCCCACCAGCAGGGAGCCCACGTCACGCAGATGGACGGGAACTCGTCCCAACTCGGGCACAAGGAGTCTCCCGCCGACACCGCGCGCGTCCTGTCCCGGCTCTACCAGGGCATCGAGTACCGCGGGGCGCACCAGGAGACGGTGGAGACCATCGCGCGCCACTCGTCGGTGCCGGTGTGGAACGGGCTCACCGACCAGTGGCATCCCACGCAGAGCCTGTGCGACATGTTCACCATGCGCGAGTCCAGCGGCAAGGACGACCGCGACATCAGCTTCGCCTACGTCGGCGACGCCCGGTTCAACGTCGGCTGCTCGCTGCTCATGGGCGGTGCCCTGCTCGGCATGGACGTGAGGATGGTCGCGCCGAAGAAGCTGCTGCCGCCGGACTGGGTCGTCGAGCGGGCGCGCGAGTTCGCCGAACAGACTGGCGCGCGGATCACGCTGACGGAGGACCTGGACGGGGTGAAGGGCTGCGACTTCGTCCACACCGACATCTGGGTGTCGATGGGCGAGCCCGAGAGCGTGTGGACCGAACGCATCCTGCTACTGCAGGACTACCAGGTGAACGCCGCGCTGCTGGAGCGGACGGGCGTCGACGACGTCAGGTTCATGCACTGCCTCCCGGCGTACCACAACCGCGACACGACAGTCGGCGAGCAGGTGTTCCAGCGGTTCGGCCTGCCCGAGCTGGAGGTGACCGAGGAGGTCTTCGAGTCGGAGGCCTCCATCGTGTTCGACCAGGCCGAGAACAGGATGCATTCCATCAAGGCGATCATGGTGGCGACGCTCGCCTGACACCGGTTCGGGGGCCTCGCCGCACCGTGTTCACGACGGGCCGGCTGCTGGTCCGGTGGCTGCCTGCTGGCACTAAGTTGACCCTATGACGCTGCCCGCCACCCTTCCCGTCCCACGCACTCCCGACCCCGCCGACGCGCCCGCCGTGAACTGGGGGATCCTGGCTCCCGGCTGGATAGCGCGCCTCTTCGTGTCGGCGGCCAAGGCGTTCACGCGGCAGCGTTTCGTCGCCGTCGGGTCGCGCAGCGCCGAGCGGGCGCAGGCCTTCGCCGACGAGTTCTCGATCCCGAAGGTCTACGACTCCTACGAGGCCCTGGTGTCGGACCCGGAGGTCCAGGCCATCTACGTCGCGTCCCCGCACAGCGAGCACTACGCGCAGGCGAAGCTCGCCCTCGACGCGGGCAAGAACGTGCTGGTCGAGAAGGCCTTCACGCGCAGCGCCGACCAGGCGCAGGAGCTCGCCGACCTCGCCTCCGCGAAGGGCCTCGCGCTCATGGAGGCGATGTGGACGCGCTTCCTGCCGCGCACCGACGTCGTCAGGCAGCTCATCGAGGACGGCGCCCTCGGCGAACTCGAGACGGTCCACGCCGACCACGGGCAGCCGCTGCTGCACGTGCCCAGGCTCGTCCGTCCCGAACTGGCAGGCGGCGCGCTGCTCGACCTCGGCATCTACCCGGTGTCGTGGGCGGTGTTCGCCCTCGGGCTGCCGAGCCGGGTGCAGGCCGTCGGTTCGCTCACCGAACTCGGGGTGGACAGGCAGGAGGCGATCATCCTGGACGGCTTCGAGGCGCATCCCCACGCGCGCGCCGTCCTCCACACGACGATGGCGGCCGCCACCCCGACGGCGGCCATGGTGGCGGGCAGCGAGGCGCGCGTCGAACTCGACGGTCCCTTCTACGCGCCCGGCCCGGTGCGGCTGGTCGACCCCGAGGGCACCGTGCTCACCCGTCCGGAGAACAAGCAGATAGTGCACCAGGGGCTCTCCCACGAGTGCGCGGCGTTCGCCCAGCTCGTGGCCGACGGGCGCACCGAGTCGCCGCTGCTGCCGGTGTCGGAGACCGTGGGGATCATGCGCATCCTCGACGAGGTGCGCAGGCAGCTCGGGGTGGTCTACCCGGGCGAGTGAGGCGACGCCGGTCGAGCCGCTGACGGGCCTGACGCCGAGGTCAGCGGGCCGACCGGGGAGCCGACTGCAACGAAACAGCACCCGGCTGCGTGACAGGAGGGTGACGACCTACGAGGGGGTCTGGGTGAGCGACCAGGCTGCAGACGTGGTGCCGATCAGTTTCGAGCACTACGTCCGCACGAGTTCTGTGTCGCTGCTCAAGTTCGCGTTCCTCATCACGAGGGATCGCGAGGACGCCCACGACGCGGTGCAGGACGCCCTGACGGGGCTGTATCCGCGCTGGAAGCAGGTCTCACGCACTGGTGGAGTGGACGGCTACGTCAGGCGCAGCATCATCAACGCCCACGTCTCCCGCTGGCGGAAGCTGCATCGGCTGGTGCTCTCGGAGGAGCCTGACGTGCTCCCCCAGGCGCCGTCGGTGGCGGACCCCGCCGACCGGGTGGCGGCAGCGGACGAGGCACTGCGGCTGTGCGGCGAACTGCCCCCGCTCCAGCGGGCGGCGGTGGTGCTCAGGTTCTACGAGGACAGGTCCTTCGCCGAGATCGGGGACATCCTCGGGTGCCCCGAGGCAACCGCCCGCTCGCATGTCCATCGTGCGCTGGCGACGCTGCGCACCAGGCTGGAGGCAAAGGCATGAGCGGCGACTACGACGACGAGGAGTTGGCGTTCCGTGACGCGCTGCACCGGGCGGCGGAGGCCGAGCAGTTCGAGAGCCTCGAACCGTCGGCAGTGACGCCTGTGACGGCCCGGCGTTTCGGCTGGTCGGCCGCGGGCGGCGTGGCAGCGGTGGCGGCCGTCGTCGCGCTCGTCTTCGTCCTCGCACCCCGGATCGGCCCTGTCGCTGCCGGCAGCGCCGCGAGTCCCTCCTCGACTCAGGCGGTCCCCGAAGCCGCCCCCGTGCCCATGAGCTCGGGGGAGATCACCGTCACGTCGGCCGACGACGGGGGTGGTGCGACGGCCCAGGCCTCCGGCGAGGCCCAGCCGCCGCGCGAGGCCTCGTCCGAAGACCCCGCGCCCGGCTTCAGGTGGGTCGAAGGCCCGGGCGTCGCCGTGCAGGTCCCCGAGGGCTGGGGCGAGGGCATGGCGCCCGGAACCGACTGGTGCGCCACCGACACGGGCGCCCCGGCGGGGCCGTTCGTCGACGCCGGCCGGCGGAGCACCATGGCGATCGCCTGCACCGGCCCGGTCCCGGCGTCGCGGCTGGCGATGAACGTCCAGTTCTGGAAGGCGGGCACGACGGGCCCCGACCTGCAGGCGCCGTGGGGCTACCAGACGGTCACCGTGGGCGACACCACCGTCGCCGTCACGACCGACGGCACCCAGCCCGAGTTGGTCTCGCAGATCCTCGCTTCGGCGGTGCCGCTGTGATAGCCAGGGTGAACCGGCTGATAGCGCTGATGGTCTTCCTCATCGCCCTCGCGGCGGCGGCGACCCTGCTGTTGCCGACGTTGCTCCACTGACGACTCCGCGCAGCCAGGCGAGCGAGTCGGCGTCGTCGACCCAGAGGTGGGCCTGCCAGCCGAAAGCCGCCGCCGCCGCGACATTGTCGGCGCGGTCGTCGATGAAGGCGATCTCCTCGGGCGCCACCCCCAACTCGCCGGTGACCAGTTCGTAGAGCAGTGGGTCAGGTTTGACGAGCCCGAGTTCGGCGGAGATGAAGAGCCTGCCGACCAGCGGGAACCAGTCGCTCTGCTCGGCCGCCGCGCGCAGCGTCGCAGGTGCGTTGCTGAGGATGACGGGACGCTCGCCCCACGTCCCGATCTCCCTCAGCAGCTCGACCGCCGAGGGACGGAACCTGCACCACAGCGACATGTCGAAGTGGCCGAGGTGCTGCAGCAGGCCCGGGGTGGGGTCGACGCCCAGGCGTGTGAGCAGGTCGGCGTAGTACTCGTCCGGCGGCAGCAGGTGATCGAGTTCGCCGCGCCGCGTCCAGTAGACGGCCTCGTACTCCTGCGGGCTCACGCCGAGCAGGGCCGACGATGCCGAGAAGAGGTCGGGCGGCCACGACAGCACGCCCCCCAGGTCGAGCACAACGACTGTCACGTCCGCCAACCTAGCGCCCCGGGCACGCCCGGCCCACCGCCGCGCTGGCCTCGTGGAGGTAGTTCTGCTGTCCCTCTTGTGAGTCACCCACGAGGGGGACGAGAATGGCTCCCACTAGCCGAAGCAGGGGAGATTGACCAGGCGGAGCCCCTTCATACCAGGCTCCGCACCGGAGGGATGTCGGACGGGCGACGCACGCGCCCGTCCGTCCCTCTGCGTGGTGGGGTCAGACCTCGACGCCTGTCGCGTCGGGCTCGCCCAGCGAGAGCATCAGCCTGTTGGCCCAGTTGAAGAACGCCGCCGCGTGGACGAGGTCGGCGATCGCCTGGTCGTCCAGCCCCACCGCCCGCAATGCCTCGACGTGCGAGCGCCCGAAGGCGACGGGGGTGCGCGCCAGCGCGACGGCGGCCTCGATGATCGCGGCGTGCCGCGGCTCCACCTCGGCCGTCACGCCTTCGTCCAGCAGTCGCTGCACGTCGTCGGGCTGGTCGAGGAAGTGCGAGGCGAACCGCGCGTGGACCGACGCGCAGAAGATGCAGCCGTTGAAGCGGGACGTGGCGGCGGCGGCCAGTTCGCGCTCACCGCGCGGCAGCCCGGCGTCGGGGTTGTAGAAGATGTCGTTGTCGGTGAGGGTGCGCGCCTTGAGGATGCCGGGGTCGTGCACCAGGAGCCTGAAGTAGTCGGACTTGGCGCGTGCAGCGTCCACCAGCGCGTCCAGGCGGTGGTCGTCGAGCTCGTCGACGGGCACCGGTTCGAGCCAGGGCTGCCAGCCGATGGCTGCCTGCGTGAACCGGGACGGCGGCGTGACGGCGCGTTGCAGCACGTTGGTCATGAGAGCGACTCCTCGAGGATCGACAGGCCGTGCGCGACCCTGAGCTGGAAGCTGAGGAACGCGACGAGTTGGGAGAGGGTGACGACCTCGGACGGTGACCAACCGGCGGCGAGCAGCGCTTCGAGCGCCGCTGGGCTCGCCTCCCTCGGACGGAACACGAGCAGGTGGGAGTGCTCGAGTGCCGCGGCGAGCCGGGCGCCGACGCCGGCGGCAGCCGTTGCCGGGACGCTGAAGACGAGGCCCGGGAGGTCCTCGTCGCGCAGGTCGGCGGTGGCAGGGAAAGCGCCGTAAGGCCCTTCCGCGGCGCCGGTCGCCGCGAGGTCGTCGACCCGGGTGGCGAGCCGCTCGCCAGACGCCTCCACGAGCAGCCGCCGGTAGTGCGAGTGCGCGGCGTCCGCGCGATGCAGGGCGGCGACGAAGGTCGCCACGGCGAAGCGCTCGGCGGCGGTCACCCCGGTCTCGAAGGGCGGGGTGAAGAGGGCTTCGTGACTGGCCTGGGCGTTGGCCCTCGTGGCGGTGCGGTGGCGTCGCAGGGCGTCGACCCGCGAGCCGGGCGCGACCCCGGCCAGCACGTCGAGGACGTCTGTCATGGTGGGCCTCCTTGTCAGCGGGTGG
>JAEWIK010000012.1 GCA_023387135.1 Actinomycetes bacterium
GACTTCGACTGTCGCAGGGACACGAGGTATATGGACCGATTCGTGGAGGTCCAGCGCGAGCTTGAGGAGGACTTCGTCAGGTCGAACCAGAAGCGGTTTGACGAGTTGGCGGCGTATGTAGCTCAGCTTCAGGGATAGGCAGCAGACCGTGACCGGTTCGAGTGCCGTTGAAACGAGGTGGCGAGGGCACATGCAGGCGAACGGGCATCTCGCCAGACGGCTGGCGGCCGTCGCGCTGACCGTGACGGTTCTCGTTGGGTGCCACGGTCAGCCGACACCAAGCGCAGCGGGCCCGGCGCCTGTGGCCGGTTCTGTTCGACCGCACGTGCTGGGAGGTGGGTCGGGCGCTCCCGTTGCGTCCGTCGCGTCAGTGGCCTTCGCCTCGTCGAGTACGCCAGTGCCGGACGGTTTCCCGTTGGTGCAGTATTGGGCAGCCATTCGTCGGTGGGACGAGATAGTGATCTCCTCGGTCGATCCGCAAGAACGGGCGCAGTGGTGGAACACGCGTGAGGCGGCGTTGGCGAGGTGCATGAAGACGGAGGGCTTCCTTTTTTCCCCGCGCCCGGTTCATGACACGACGCTGGACGATGAGGAGACTCTGGCGCTTGATCGTGACTACATGCATATTCCCTACCTCGCGGTGAATCGCTCAGACGTGGAGGCGGTGGGATACGGCATCGAGGCCAAGGTTGAGGAGGAGTCCTTGGAAGCCGACCCGAACCAGGCTTATGCCGAGAAGTTGGATGCTAAAGCCAGGAGCGCCTACTACATCGCGCTGGATGGTGTCGACCACTCGGCCCCAGACTATGACCCCTTTGCGCCGCGCGATGAATCGGCTGGCTGTGCGGCGAAGATCGACCGCGAGTATCCGGATCCGTGGACAGCCAGTCCTGCTCGGGACATGTACTCCCGGCACGGGGATCTGCTGAGCGACATGACCGGGCTCACCCGAGGCGGCGACATCTTCAGGGAAGAACCGGTGATTCGCCTTCACCGGGAGTGGAGATCCTGTATGGCTCGCCGAGGTTTCCGTCCGGACAACCCGGCGCGCGAAGGCAGTTCGTGGGACGGGCCGTATCAGGCTTTCATACGGGCTCGCCTGACCGACCCGTCGGGGACGGTCGGAGTGATCACGGATGATCCTTCCGCGCTACCAGACGAGCAGAACCGTCTGGTCGGCTCGGTACCGGAACGCGAGATCGCGCTGCTCGATTTCGACTGCCGGCAGGAAACCGAGTATCTGGCCGTGTTCAGCCAGGCCCAACTCAGCATGGAGCAGGACTTCGTCACGGCGAACCGCAAGGAACTGGATTCTCTCGTCGCGTTCGTTGAGGGTCTGTCCTGATGGCCAAGAGCTTGGTCACGTTGGCAGTTGACCAGCAGACGAAGGTGCTCAATGGTGCAGGATGAGAAGCGTTCCCTAGGGTGGGAAGTGCTGAAGCAGGCCAGGGTGTTGGTTACCTTGGCTGCGGTTGCACTGGTGTGCTTGGTCGCCGGCGGCCTCTCGGCGCACATTCTGGGATCGTCGCCGACTGTGCGTGAGCCGGTGAAGCCCGGCTTGATAACGGCAAGGGTCGAAGCGCGCGAGATTCGCTCGGTTGTGGTGGCGCGGGCGGATGTGTCGTTTGCCGAGCCGGTGGAGGTGAATCCGAGCGTCCCGGAGGGTGCGACAGCTCCGGTGGTGACCGGGAGGGTGCCCAAGGTCGGGGATGTGGTGAAGTCCGGGACCGTCGTGCTGGAAGTCTCGGGACGCCCGGTTTTCGCGCTTGCGGGCAAGTTTCCCTTCTATCGCTCGTTGTCGGCGGGGCTGACAGGCCCTGATGTGACGATGCTCCGCAAAGCGTTGAAAGGCCTGGGCTACGACGCGGGCGAAACGAGCGACGTCTACGACGCTGCCCTGGCGGGGGCGGTGGCACGGTTGTACGCCGACCATGGGTATGCGGCCCCGAGTTCGGGTGACCGGAGCAGTCGGCTGGCCGTGCGGGATGCGGAGGACTCGCTGGAGGATGCGAAGAGCGCGTTGTCCGACGCCAAGCGGGCGGTGACGCGGGCGAAAGCCGACCTGGCCGGGGCGAAGAAGCAGGTGAGCCGCGCCAAGAGCGAGTTGAGTGCGGCACAGCAGGCACTCGCCCAGGCGGATAGTGATCCAGAAGGTTCGCTGAAAGCAGCGGTCGATGCCGCACGGACGGAACTGGCGAGCGCGCAGAGTGCCGTCACGTCGGCGAAAGACGAGGTCACGGCTGCTCAGACGGGGGTGACAGGTGCAGAGCGGACCCAGACCAGGGCACGCGAAGCCCTCTCCCTGGCGAGGCAGGACGCGCTGACACCACTGCCGGCTTCCGAAGTCGTGTTCCTGAATGAGATGCCGCGTCGGGTGGACGTGGTGAACGTGCGTCTGGGGGACGTGATCGGAGCGACTGCTCCTGCGTCGGGCGCGTCCCCGGACGACGCCTCCAGCGCAGCCCTGGTCTTGTCGGGCAACACGATTCAAGTCGTGGCCCAGGTGCCAGTGAACGAGGCCAGCCTGGTTCGGGTGGACGCGCCGGTGGACCTGCTGACGCCGGACGATGTCACCGTACGCGCAACGGTCTCCAGCGTGTGCCCTGAGGCTTCGGCGAGTGGGGATCCGTCTCAGCGGTGCGCTGTGGGAATAAAGCTTGGTGAGTTGGATGAGGTGGATCGTTCGGGCTTGCTGGGCAACGTCCAGGTGACGATTCAGGTCGGGGTGACGAGCCCGGACGCGTTGGTGGTTCCGCTGGCCGCCGTGTCGGCGGACGCCGCCGGCAGGGCGCGGGTGCAACGCGTCGTGCCGGGTACGCAAAACGATGACCCGATGGACCCGGCGAACCTGGAGTGGGTGTCGATCGAGCCGGGGTTGAGCGCCGAAGGCATGGTAGAGATCAAGACGTCGGATCCGGCCTTGGCAGTCGGCGACCTGGTGGTGCTTGGGATCGCCGGCACCCGTGACGAGCCGTCTCCGGCGGAAACGCCCCAGTGATGAGCGGCGATCCAAGCCTGGGGTCGATGGTCTGTCTGCGAGATGTGAGCCGGTCGTTCCAGGGGCCGACGGAGGTGCTCGCGTTGCGAGGTGTCAGCCTCGACATCGCGGCCGGGGAGTACGTGTCGCTGGTAGGCCCCTCCGGTGCAGGGAAGTCAACGCTCCTGAACATGCTGGGATTGCTGGACCGGCCCACTGTGGGGACTTATCACCTGGCTGGTGTCTCCACGACGGGGCTCTCCGATCTGGAGCGGACCCGGCTGCGAGGCAGCTCGATAGGTTTCGTCTTCCAGTCGTTCCACCTGCTTCCGCGGCGGACCGTAGTACAGAACGTCCTGCTCGGAATGCTGTACTCCGGTGTCGATCGAGGCGTCCGGATGGACCGTGCGGTCTCGGTGTTGAAGTCACTGGGGTTGGCCGACCGGACGAGCTTCCTGCCGGGGACGCTGTCGGGCGGGGAACGGCAGCGGGTCGCGCTCGCGCGGGCGCTGGTCGCCGAACCGATGCTGCTGCTCGCCGACGAACCGACCGGCAATCTGGATCAAGCCACCTCTGCTGGCATTCTGGACGTCTTCGACCTGCTGCACGAGGCGGGTCAGACGATCGTGGTGATCACCCACGACCAACAGGTCGCCGGACGTGCGCACCGCCAGGTCAGCATTCTCGATGGCCGGGTCTCGGAGGTCCGGCAATGACCCAGACTGCATCCCTCATCTTGTCCAGATACAAGGCACGCAAGAACCGGCTCAATGCACAGGACGTTCTCATCGAAGCGCTCCTGGGTTTGTCAGGCCATCTGAGTCGGCTGTTGTTGCTGATTGCCACCACCACGCTCGGAATCGGCGCACTCGTGGCGACCATCGGGTTCGGCCAGACCGGCAGCCAGCAGGTGATGTCCCGGATCGACGCGCTCGCCTCCACTCAGGCAGTCGTCAAAACGGGCAACGACCTGGACCCGTTGGGAAATGCCACGATGCCGTGGGACGCCGACGCCCGGGTGGAACGGCTCAACGGGGTGGTGCGGGCGGGACTGATCGCGCAGGTAGATGTCGGCGATGCCCGGATCTCGTCCGCGCCGCTGCTCGACCCGACCGAACCTCCGATCGCGCGGCCGACAGTGCTCGCCGTCACCCCAGGAATCTTGGAAACCGTCAACGGACGCCTGATGCAGGGAACGTTCCTGTCGGCTTTCCATGAGAACCGTGCCGAGAATGCCGCCGTCTTGGGGGCCAAGGCGGCCGACGCGCTCAAGATCGACCGGGTGGACAACCAGCCCACGGTCTTCATCGGTGACAGGTCGTATGTCGTGATAGGCATCGTTTCTGGAGTCGAACGCCGCCAAGAACTGCTGGACTCCGTCATCCTGCCCCAATCCACCGCGCGTCGTGACCTCGGCCTGCAGAGCCCCGGCGAACTGCAGGTTCACATCAGGCTGGGCGCGGGAGACCTACTTGCCGAGCAGGCGCCGATCATCCTGAACCCCGCCGACCCGACGGCCTTCGACGTGATAGCCCCGCCCGCCACCACCGACTTCCGCGAAGAGTTGCTGGCGGACGTGAACGTGCTGTTCCTGATCCTCGGCGGTATCGCGCTCCTGATCGGAGGCCTGTCGATCGCCATCGTCTCGTCCATGTCGGTCATGGACCGGCGCGGTGAGATCGGCTTGCGCCGAGCGCTCGGGGCCACCAAGGGGCAGGTGCTTGCCCAGATCGTCGCGGAGAACGCGATCATCGGCTTCATGGGTGGCCTGATTGGAACCTCCGCCGGGACCGTCATCGTGCTCGCCGGGGCCTTCGCGAATGGCTGGACGCCCGTGCTCGACCCGCGCGTTGGCCTGGCGGCGCTGGTCCTCGGCACAGCCGTCGGTCTCGTGGCCGGTCTGAGCCCGGCATTCAAGGCTGCCCGCCTTGAACCGAGCACCGCACTTCAGGAGGGCACCTAGCCTGGGTCTCGGCAAGCGACCTTCTCCGATACGTCGACGCGCAGCCGGGCGCGACAACCTGCTCCGGTATGGTTACGGTTGAAAACCCCGGAACGATCCCTGGCCGACGCCAAATCGCCGGGGTTACTGCGTGCCAGGAAGTATGACGATTTCCTGCCTTCATGCGAGGTTCCCCTGCAGGTGAGCCGGTCCTCCCCACTGAAGAGCGCATGAAAGCGCGCCGTCCCACCGACCCTTGGTCGCTCGGGCGACCACAGCGTTCAGGTCTGGAGGGGGCGTTTCTGGGGGTGGATCGTCTGGCCGCGCTCGAGCATGGCGAGGTAGTCGGCGATGCGGCGGGCGCGGGTGGCTTCCTGCTTGAGGTGGTGGAGGCGGAAGAGCAGGGCGTAGCGGTTCTGGGAGGAGAGCAGGTCGAAGTTGGCCTGGGCGCGTGGGCTGGTCGCGAGCGCCGCGGCGAGGTCGCCCGGGACCTCGATCGAGCCGCTGCCCTGGTAGGCGGCGTCCCAGCGGCCGTCGGCCTTCGCCCTGTCGATCTCGGCCTGGCCGCGGGCACGCATCCGTCCGTCGGCGATCAACTGCTCGACGATCGCCACGTTGCGGGCCGACCACATCGAGCGGGAGCGCCGCGGAGTGAAGCGCTGCAGGCTGGTCGCGTCGTCGCGGCGGCGCCCCTGGCCGTCGATCCAGCCCGAACACAGCGCCTCGTCGAGCGCCTGGTCGTAGGTGACGGTGGTGGGGCCCGACTTCCCCTTCTTGATCAGGACGAGCCACACCCCGCCGGGGGTGTCGTCCTCGTGGGCGTCGAGCCAGGCGCGCCACGCCGCGACGTCGGGAAGGATGAGCGGGTCGTCGTGATCCATCAGCCGATCTTAAGCGTGAGCTCCGACAGTATGGAGACGCGGGTGCCGGCCACGTCCTGGGCCCCCTCTAGGATGGGCCGGGAGCGAGGAGGTACCCATGGTGCGGGTTGCTGTGTTCGGGGCCAACGGACGCATGGGGTCGGAGGTGTGCCGCGCGGTCGAGGCCGCCGACGACCTCGGACTCGTCGCCAGGGTGGACGCCGGCGAACCGCGGGAGCCCGCGCTCGACGCCGACGTGGTGGTCGACTTCACCACTCCCGACGCCGTCCTCGACAACATCTCCTGGTGCGTCGAGCACGGCCTGCACACCGTCGTGGGTACCACGGGTTTCACCGAGGAACGCCTCGACGCCGTCAGGAAGCTCGTCGAGGGCAGCGCCACCGGCGTCCTGATCGCCCCCAACTTCTCGATCGGCGCCGTCCTGATGATGCACTTCGCCGAGCAGGCGGGCAGGTTCTTCGAGTCCGCCGAGATCATCGAGCTTCACCACCCCAACAAGGTCGACGCCCCCTCGGGTACCGCCCGCACCACGGCCGGACGGATCGCCGCCGGACGCGAGGCGGGCGGCCTGGGCGCTGTGCCGGACGCGACGACGAGCGACCCCGACGGCGCCCGCGGCGCCGTCGTCGACGGCATCCACGTCCACGGCGTGAGGTTGCGCGGGCTGGTCGCCCACCAGGAGGTGCTGTTCGGCGGCGAGGGGGAGACGCTGACCATCAGGCACGACTCCCTCGACAGGGTGTCCTTCATGCCGGGTGTCCTGGCGGCCGTCCGTGCGGTGCCCGGCCTGCCGGGCCTCACGCTCGGGATCGACTCGCTGCTGGGGCTGTGACATGTCGGTCGTGAAGCCACTCGCCGTCACCGTCGTCGTCCTGGCGGTGCTGGGCGGCGCGGGAGTCGTCGCCGACTTCGTCGTCCGGGACCAGGCAGAACAGCAGGTCGCGCAGACGGTCCAGCAGAAGCTGGGCCTGGAGTCGCCGCCGGACGTGACGCTGGGCGGCGTCCCGTTCAGCGCCGCGCTGGTGACGCGCAAGGTGCCCGACGCGTCGCTGTCGGCCAAGGACGTCCCGCTGAAGGTGTCGGGCAAGGCGGTCAGCTTCAGCGACGTCCACGCCACGGCCAGGAACCTCGTGCTGCAGGACCGCACCGTGCTCATCGACTCGGCGGACGTCGACGCCGTCCTGCCCTACGCCGAGCTCTCCACCCTCGCGGGCGTGCCGGTCGAGGCGACGGCGGACGGCAGGCTGATGGTCAGCTACAAGGCTGACCTGTTCGGCGACTCGCGGGTGGCGGCGGTCTCCGCCGTGCCCGTCCTGGACGAGAAGGGCAGGCAACTCCGCCTCACCGAGGCGAGCATCGAGGTGGCCGGTTTCCCGCTGAGCGACGACATCGCACAGTCGATCATGGACGCCGTGATCCGTCCGATCCCGCTGAAACTGCCCGAGGGCGTGACGCTGGACGGGATCGAGGTGGAGCCGGAGGGACTGCTGCTGAACGCGTCGCTCAGCGACCTCAGCGTGCCCTTGTCATGACCGGCCCGAGATGTCGGTGTGCAGCCTGACGAGCTTCACCCCTGACTGCTCGCCCTCCAGGCCCACCTCGGTATGGGCGCCGTCGGGTGCCCAGCCCGCCGAGGTCAGGAACCGGCGCAGCACGTCGTCGGTCGAGCGCACCCACCAGGTCGCCCTCGTGAAGCCGTCGGCCCGCAGGGTGTCCACGCACGCGTGCAGCAGCCGGGAGCCGTGTCCCTGGCGCTGGGCCAGCGGGTCGACCGCGAACTCGGCGACGAGGGCGTCCTCGGCGGGGCTGGCGTCCGGATCGTCGCTGGGGCCGACCGCGGCGAAGCCCACGACCCGGTGCCGCTCACCGCTGGAATCGACTGCCACCAGCACGCGCAGCGTCGCCAGCGGCGGGCGCATGATCGCGGCCTCCCAGGACGCCGCCATCGCCTGCGGGTCCACCTCGTCCAGCAGCTTCGCCGCGACCGGTTCGGGATAGAGCTGCGTCCACGACCGACGCTGGACTCCGGCGATCGCCGCGGCCTCGGCGGGCAGGGCGAGCCTGACTGAGTGGGGGAGCGCTGTCACTCGCCCCAGCGTAGGGCACGTCCGTGACGCCGGCCCGTGGCGGCGACCCACCCGCCGGTGGGAATAGGGTTAGGCCGTGCGAGAGACCCTGAAGACCCCCCCGAAACTCGGTCGCGACACCCTTCGCATCATCCCGCTGGGCGGGCTGGGTGACATCGGGCGGAACATGACCTCCTTCGAGCTCAACGGCGAATTGCTGCTCGTCGACTGCGGCGTGCTCTTCCCCGATGACGACCACCCCGGCGTCGACCTGATCCTCCCCGGGCTGCACCTCGTCGCCGACAGGCTTGACGACGTGCGGGCGCTGGTGCTGACTCACGGCCACGAGGACCACATCGGCGCGGTGCCCTACCTGCTCCGCCGGCGGCCCGACATCCCGGTGCTGGCCTCGCGGCTCACGCTGGCGCTGGTCCAGGAGAAGCTGCGGGAGCACCGCATCCGCGCGGTCGACCTGCGCGTGGTGAGGGAGGGCGAGCGCCTGACGATCGGCGGCTTCGACCTGGAGTTCCTGGCGGTCAACCACTCGATCCCCGACGCCCTCGCCGTCGCGCTCCGCACGCCGGCGGGGACCGTCCTGCACACCGGCGACTTCAAGATGGACCAGTTGCCGCTGGACGGCAGGCTCACCGACCTGAGGGGCTTCGCCAGGCTGGGGGAGGAAGGCCTCGACCTGTTCATGCCCGACTCGACCAACGCCGAGACGCCGGGCTTCACGCCCTCGGAGATCGAGATCGAGCCGGCCATGGAGCGCGTCTTCGCCGAGGCGCACAAGAAGCTGATCGTCGCCTGCTTCGCGTCCCACGTCCACCGCGTGCAGCAGGTGATGGACGCCGCCGTCAGGCACGGGCGCAAGGTCGTCTACGTGGGTCGCTCGATGGTCAGGAACATGACGGTCGCGCGGGAACTCGGCTACCTGCACGTCCCGGAGAACACGCTGATCGACCTCAAGCAGATCGACAACTACCGCGACGACGAGGTGCTCATCATCTCGACGGGTTCCCAGGGCGAGCCGCTGTCGGCGCTCTCCAGGATCTCCAACCACGAACACCCCGTGGTGACCGCCGGGCCCGGGGACGTGGTGCTGCTCGCCAGCTCGCTCATCCCCGGCAACGAGAACTCGGTCGGCCGCGTGATCAACGGGCTCACCCGGCTGGGCGCCAACGTCGTGCACAAG